>JAOZLU010001037.1 GCA_029934695.1 Desulfobacterales bacterium
CCATGAACTTTAAAACATAAACAAGTTCTCCTGTCCAGAGATTTCCATCCCTGTCTGCATTTTTGGAGATGAAAGTGAAAAGTCCCCGATTTCAACTTTCATCCTGTTTCGGTTCAGTTCAATGGAATTTTTCAGGAAAATCGCCCGGATATGTCTTAAAAAACGGCAGGTTGTCAGATTCCTGATGTATCTGTGTAACCAGATTTCTGACGTATCTATATAACAGGCTGATTTTACATGATTCTTCATTGAACTGAGCCAGTCCAGTCCTGTTTGTTTACACATTAATAATATAGACACCTGTAACAAAAAAATCTTTCTGGTATGACCTGAAATTGCTTTAAAAAAATTATTTCTGCAAAAAAAGCCCAAGGGTGCTGTTTTACAGAATCTCCACAAAGTTTTTTACTTGAGGCGATGGGAAAGATCATCTGGTTCTAACGGTTTTTGTGGTTTCCGATATGATCCGCAGATGAACTTCTTGCCGGACGGGGTTTGCAACCCCGTCCGGCACATCATGGATCAATAAAAACAGACAGGCAACCCCGTCCGGCACATCATGGATCAATAAAGGTGCGACGCAGGGCTGATTTCAGGCCTCTAAAAGCGTTATAATCAGAAAAAAAAGATTGACGTGGGAGTCAAAAACTGTAAGACTGAATGAAATTTGCAAGGATTAAAGATAAGAAAAGGATTAGCGGCGAACCGGAAAAATTCTTTTCTTATCCCTATGCATAACAAGAAGGGAGAAAAAAAATTATGTATAAAATACCAAAACGCTTTATTCTGATCATCATCTTGGCAGCCATCCTGTCGCTGAATCTTAACGCCATTCCTGCCCGGGCAGGTATCAATCAATGGACTTCAATCGGGCCGAATGGCGGGAATATTGGGGCACTGGTGATCCATCCGGACAATCCCGATATACGGCGGGCTGAACTGGTATCAAATCCGAATCTTTCTCTGCCGGATTTGGCAATTCAGCAGGAGCACTGGGAGCAAGGGAAGAAATCCAGGGCATCACTGCCGGATTTGGCAATCTGGCAGGAGCAGTGGGAGAGTACCGGAAGATAAGGATCAGCCGCAATAAAACATTATAAGGAAGGATGAAAAATGACCGAAGAAGAAAACATCACTTATGTGAATGGATTGTCACCCCAGGAGAAGGAACTGCTTGAAGTCGGGAAAAAAGTCTGGGATGCAGGACAGGACCCGGTGAAAATTCTCAACTACGTCCTGGAAGCCAGGGGAACAGTTGGGAAAGCAGCCGAAATTGGGAAACAGGCTCAGGGATTCGTCCTCAAGCAGTGGCAGGAGTTTGAAAAAGCTTTCAAAGGAGATGAGGGGAAGCCGAAATAACTGGGAGGATAAAATGGACGAAAGGTTGAGTTTCGGATGCTCTGATGCTCTGAACCGCAGATGACGCAGATCAAAGGGATTTTTGCTGATCTCAGTCAATGGAATCCTTGTTGCCGGACGGGGTTTGCAACCCCGTCCGAAAAATTTTTCACTTTCCATTTTTCACCGTC
>JAOZLU010000054.1 GCA_029934695.1 Desulfobacterales bacterium
AATTTGCCCGGGAGGAGTGCAAAAATTAAGCGAGTGCAGCGAGCGGTTTTTTGCATGTGCCAAAAACCGCTTCGCTCAATTTTTGCACTCCGATTTTACGCCCGTCTTTAATCCTTGCAGCTAATACCTTTCAAACTCCGAATCATTCTCATACCACACTTCTCCGATATTATCATGACTGACGGGCTTTTCGGACAGTTTTATGCTTTTCATATCGCTATCCTGATTGCGGTCACCGCGGCGTTTTTTGATTTCCTCCGAGTTATCCGCATTCCCTGTTTCATAGCTTATGCCAGACTTTTTTTCACGTCGTATTGACTTTCGGGCGGCCTCGTCAATTCTGAAAAAGTCGCTCGTTCTTTTCAACTGCTCGGCCTGGCTTGCCAGTTCAGAGGCTGTTGATGCCATTGTATCAGATACAGAGACATTTTGCTGAATCACCGTATCCAACTGCTGAATAGCTCTGTTGATCTGATCAGCACCGTTGCGCTGTTCATTTACCGAGGCACTGATTTCCTGAACCAGATACGCTGTTTTTTTAATATCCGGTACAAGCCGGGCCAGCATCTCCCCGGCTTTTTCCGCAATGTCCACACTGGAAACGGACAGCTTGCTGATTTCGCCTGCCTCAATCCGGCTCTTCTCAGCCAGCTTACGAACTTCGGATGCCACCACTGCAAACCCTTTGCCGTGTTCGCCAGCCCGCGCCGCCTCAATTGCCGCGTTCAACGCCAAAAGATCCGTCCGCTGAGCGATATCTTCAATAATTGAAATCTTCTCGGCAATCTTCTTCATCGCAATCACCGTATCAGCGACAGCTTCTCCACCTGCCAACGCATCTTCGGCGGATTTGAGAGCAATTTTTTCCGTCTCAGTCGCATTATCTGCATTTTGGCTGATGTTTGAAGCCATCTCTTCCATAGACGATGATGCTTCTTCAGCCGAGGCAGCCTGCTCACTGGTGCCCTGGGACATTTCTTCAGAATTGGAACTCATTTCCTGACTTACCAGAAAAACCTGATTCGCCGCTGTTTGAAGATTTACAGTAAAATCGCTCAGATTTTCTATCATTGTATTCAGGTTATCCTTGGTTTTGTTAAAATCGCCCTTGTACGTCCGGGTGATTTTTCCCGGGACCTCTCCCCCGGATATTCGGTCAACACAATCTGCTGTCATATTAACAGGGTCTGCAAACGCTTCAATCAGGGAATTTACGCCGACCACAAGCCTGTGCCATACGCCTTCAAAAGCCTCCGCATTGCCGCGGACATCAAGTCTGCCTTCCTGAACAGCCCGGATCAGGGTATCTGTCTCCTTCAACACATCATTTATCCTGTTTTTCATATCGTTCAGAGCCTTTGCCAGTATGCCGATCTCATCCTCTCCTGCGATATCCATATCCGCATCAAACTCTCCCCGGACAACTGATTTGGCAAAATCAACGCCTTTGATCAGCGGATTGGCAATTCCGCTTGCAATGAAAAATGCCAAAATGGCTACCAATGCGGCAATGCCTCCGACAATCTGCAATATATGTCCCTCCAGTTCCCTGAGCGGCTGCTTGACCTCTTCTTCATCAATCTCCGCTATCAATGCCCAAGTCGTATCTCCCACCTTTAAGGAAGTGTATGCCGAAAGCACCGGTTTTCCATTATAATCCGTGGTGATCTTCTCGCCTGTCTTACCGGAAAGCGATTCCATCACTGCGTCTGTGGTAACGCTTTCTTTGGACGGGTTGGCAAAAGAAGCCTTTACCGAGTGGTTGGCAGGATCCAGATAAGAATCAGATCGCATGAGTTTGTCTGATCCCACGAGATATGTTTCCCCGGTTTTGCCCATGCCTTCATGCTGCTGCATGACGCTGTTAATGGCTTTGAGGGAAAGTTGGAGAGCAACAATCAGTTCTGTCCTGCCTTTGTGAATCACAGCCTGAGCAATAAACGCGGAAGGTTCGTTATTGCTCGGGGCATAAGGTTCAAAATCCGCCATGGCGAATTGTCCGGTTTGCAATACCTGTCTGACGAGTTTGCCAAGTCCTGAGTCAGCATACTTGCCGTTGATCATGTTTGTGCGATAATCGCTCTGATGTTTGACAGAATAAAAAATCTTTCCCGCGGGATGAATCAGGAAAAGATCGTGATATTCATACATTTGGATATATGAGGCAAAGAAATCGTTTTCTCCTTCCCGCTCAGGCGTGATTGCTTCTTCCAGACTCATGGTGCTGATGATCCCCCAGTTCAGCCCTCTGATATCCAGGGGATCATAAACTGCCACCTCCAAATCGCCGGTGCTGCCGGTTTTTGCATTTAGGCCGGATTGACCTGCCAAAGCCTTGTCAATTTCATCGCCGGATTTGTCGTCACCGATTTTGCCTTTCTTGACCACCCTGTCACTGCGGTAAACGGCCTTTCCTTCATGTTTCCCGACAAGGTAAGTTTCGCCTGTATTTCTCATGTCTTTACGCTGTTGCACGATGGCGTTGATTTTGTCGCTATGTATCTGAAGGACAGCGTAGCCTTTCAGTTCCCCGCTTTCATTCCGTATTTGCGCCATCATGAAAGCGGTCTGCCTTCCTTGGGAGGGCGCATAAGGCTCAAAATCGGCAATGGCGATATCTTCTGTGTCCATCAGTCTTGCAGCCCGGAACGCCTTTCCCAGCCCGGAATTCCTCAGATCAGCATCAGGAATGCTCATGCCGAGGTCAGAATTTCTGCCCACGGAATAAACAATATCGCCGGCAACGGTGATAAACAGGATATCTCGCCAGTCATTGTCTTTCACTATATTCTTCATGCGAGGATCGTACTTCTCAGTAAGGGCATTCCATTCGGATGTCAGAACCTTGCCACCTGCTCCTTCAAATACTTTCTCGAACTCAGTCAGCGCATTAATGACAAACGGATCATCATTTAGAATATGCAGCTGCGATTTCATGGTTTCAAAATAATCCTCAATACGTGCTTTTTTATTCTTCTGGACTGTCCTCAGTTCCTCAAAAGCCGCTTTCCTGAACGCTTCCACCGTTTCCACCAGAACCCCCATACCCTTCCTGCGTTCCGCGAAAAATTTCTGTATCTGGGCCTTTTTGATCTCGCGAACAGATTCAAGCTGACTGTATGCCTTTTTCATCAGTGCATCTGTGGCTTTTGTGCTACTCCACCACCCCACGAAGAGAAGAGGGATAATGCCAATGGCCAGGAACAGAATAATCAGTTTCGGTTTCATCTTAATCATTTTCTTTCCTCCTTAATTTCAGCATATTGCAACGTCACTTTTAACCTTTTACCTTCAACTTTTAATCTTCAACTTTTCACTCCACAAACTGCACCAGTTGAGTAACATCCAGAATAAGCGCAACGGTTCCGTCTCCCAGGATGGTCGCCCCGGAAATCCCTTTCACATCTTTGTAAACCTTGCTCAACGTCTTGATCACTGTCTGATGCTGACCAATGACGCTATCCACCCCGAACGCTACGCTTCTGTTTTTCGCTTGGGTAATCACCACCCGTTCTGTGTCAGGAGACTCTCCTTCAACCTCGAACACTTCCCGCAGGTCTGCGAACAGAATAATTTTTCCCCTGAGATTTATCATGTTCCGCCGCCTTGCCTTGGTCATATCCTCACGGCTTAATTTCACGCATTCTTTCACGCTTGAAAGCGGCAATACGAAATATCCTTCTCCGATCTTTACAAGGAAGCCGTCAATGATGGCCAGCGTCAGCGGCAGTTTCAGGGTGATGGTTGTTCCGCGCCCGAAGTGTCACCAGTTCGCCGACCATATCCACCAGGGTATCCAGTTTTTCCGCGGGGACTCTGATGGTTGACGCCAATGCGGTTTCATATCGTCTTTTTCGGATTTGCCTGACGTGTTCCTGTTCAGCCAGAGCAGATTCCACAACCCCCCGGTCAACCACCTTTTCATCAACCAGCGTATCTCCGATCCGTTTCTGGCTTATCAAGCCTTTCATCAGATCATCGTATGAGAGATCATGGTGCTCAATCAGTATCTGACCAAGCCGTTTGTAAACCGATTCGCTGTCTTCCAATCCGCCTTCATCGTCAATGACATCAATATTGATATCACAGTCGCCCTCAACAAAGATAAACACATCCCTGATGGCATTGATCCCCTCTGAGGTGCTGAGAATAATATCCCAGTAAGTATAGCAGATTTCAGGGCTGAAATCCTCCAGCAGCGGGACAGCGTCGGTCTGGGCGATGATATCGCAGGACCCGAATTCACGAATTTTTTTCAGTAAAAAGATCGGATTTGTACCGTTTTTAAAGATATCTGCCGTGGGGCGAAAGCGAATCCGATAAGTGACGACAGTTTCTTTGGATTTGTCAGAGAGAGCTTCTTCTGAAGATTCCTCAGACAAGTCACTTGTCTCTGAGGAATATGGAAGCAGTTCTCTGAAAGCCGAAATAATTCCCTTTGATTTCAAATTATCCGCGGGTTTCCCGCACTCGGACGCGTCAAGCATCACCTTTATCTGATCCCGGGCAGACAGAGATAAATTCACAAGTTCTTTGGTGACGGCTATCTCTCCCCCACGCACGAGGTCAAAAATCGTCTCTATGTCGTGAGTAAATTCTGCAATATCATCAAATCCGGACATCGCCCCTGATCCCTTGATCGTGTGCAGTGCCCGAAAACACGCCCAATCTGTTCAGCATCATCAGGCGTTTCCTCCAGTTCCAACAGAGATATTTCAAGCTCGGCAAGAAGTTCGTAAGCCTCTTCTCTATAGACTTCTTTTTGCTTATCCATAAAGCCCTCCCCTATATAGAGCTTTCAACATAATTTTTGTCAGATCGGAGTGCAAAGCAAGCTTTGCACTCCGGATAACCTTTTTGTTGAACTCTATATATCTGTGCTCAGTTATTTCGGAGTGCAAAAAACCGCTTCGCTCTCCTGATTTTATAATTTCCTGTATATGGACAAAAACCTGCTCCGGAGTGCAAAAACAGAGCGGAGCATTTTTTTGCACCGTTTACAGAAACACCCGACAATTGTAAGATTTCTGATCGGAGAGAATTCAGACCAGCCATACAGGGGATCAGGATTCCGTTTTGTGTCTGTCATTCTTTGAAGCATCTGACCATTTTTTAAAAGATACTGAACAGATTTTTTCATACAATATTCAGATTACAGGCAGGTTCACAGTTCCACCTTCAGACGGTTTCTGTTCAGACACGGATTGTCCGGGGACAGAAGAAGCGGCTCAAGAAGAACATACGAACTTTTCCGGAAGTTTTCGCTCTGACAATTTTCACTTTTTCACAGAAAATCAGAAAAAAGTCAAGCAGAAAATATATTGCAATCATTTCGGAATTTGGACAATTTGAAATTACAGACTGTTATTCCATAATGATTGACATATCTGAAAACTTATGATTTATATGTTGTAAAGATGCCATTCATAATGGCAGATAATCTGAGACTGTGAAAAAAGGAGAACACTATGACAGAAAAAGCTTTTCAGGATTATTATACGGATGGAATGAGTCACTGCTACGGTTGCGGCCGCTTAAATGAGCATGGTATGCAGATCAAAAGCTGTTGGGACGGCAACGAGAGCGTCTGTGTTTTTGATCCAAAGCCATATTATACAGCCATGCCCGGGTATGTCTATGGCGGGCTGATAGCTTCACTTATTGACTGTCATGCCACCGGGACTGCTGCCGCAGCAGCCTATCGTGCTGAGGGGCGGGAAATGGACACAGACCCCCCGTTACGCTTTGTGACAGCTTCATTGCATGTGGATTATCTGCGTCCGACACCTATTGACAAGCCCTTGGAATTACGAGGGCAGGTCAGGGAAATCAAAGACCGTAAAGTTGTGGTGGCCGTGACACTGACCGCCGGGGGAGAGATATGCGCCCGCGGAGAAGTGGTGGCCGTCAAAATCCCGGAGTATATGATCCCAAAAGAGGAGTAACCGGAATTTGGAAGCATGTTCCTGGTTCTGACGCTTTTTGTGGTCTCTTCCAGACAATATGACACCGGACTTCAGGATTGAACGGATGACAGAATCCGTCCCATCCTCCGGTCCGCTGTCATATTCCCGGCTGTGACACGGATGTCATCTGTCCGGAGGGTTGGCTTCCGGCTTTCAGGGCGGCAACAGGGTTGAAAATAAATTTATTGAACTCAGTCAGAAATTGAGCTATGGTGAAAATCTGATAGTGGAAAATGAAAAGTGGAAAGTGGAAAGCAAAAACAATGAAAGTTCTCCTGATTTCTGCCAACACAGAGCAGATGAACATGTCTGTTCTGCCCCTGGGAATAGCGTGCGTGGCCGCAGCCGCTCAAAACACAGACCATGATGTGAAAATGATAAACCTGATGGCGCAGCAGGATTCCCGGATGTTTTTGGAAATTTCCCGCTGGCTTATGTAAAAGCACTTTGCAACCATATTATTGCAGCGGTCCGAACATCAGATGGCGATGCATTCTCTATCCTGCGGGAGTGGATGATGAATTGGTCAAAAAGATGGCAAGGGCCGGATGTTGCGAGGTCAGCCTGGGATTTGAAAGCGGCTCTGAAAAAATGCTTGGCAATTTTAACTTTTTACTTTTTACTTTTTACTTTTAAGGAGAAAATATCTATGGCAACGTGTGAACCATTATGTTCCGAAGATTCAAAGGAATTGATAAAAGTGGCGATGGGTCAGGAAAAAGCCGATTTGGCGATCCTCAACGCCAAACTTGCCAATGTCTATACAGGAGAACTCTTAGATAGTTGTTCCATAAGCATTAAGGGGAAACGGATTGCCTACATGGGCGAGGATCCGGATCATACCATCGGCCCGGAGACTCTGTGCATTGACGCCAAAGGTAAAACCGTTATTCCGGGCCTGATTGACGGCCATGCCCATCTTTCCTGGCTTTTTAATATCAGCGAATTTCTGAAATATGCGATGAAGGGTGGTACCACCACGATCATCACCGAAACCATGGAGGTATTCCCTGTTATGGGATATGAGGGTGTTTTGGCGTTTCTTGCTTCCATGGAAGACCAGCCCATTAAAATTCTCGGTACCGCTCCCGCTATGGTGTCCGTCAGCAAAGCCGCATTCGGCATTTCCAGGGAAACCGCCCGGAAGCTTCTGACCCGAAAGGATATTCTGGGGCTTGGGGAATCTTATTGGCAGGGGGTTTTCCAGAATCCGGACAAAATGCTTCCGATCTTTGAAGAAACGCTTCTGTGCAGAAAAACTCTGGAAGGCCATTCTGCCGGTGCCAGCGGGAAAAAACTGGCAGCTTATATTGCATCAGGGATTTCCTCCTGCCATGAACCCATAAACGCGGAGCAGGTTCTTGAGAGACTGAGAATGGGGCTTCATGTCATGGTGAGGGAGGGAAGCATCAGAAGGGACCTCAAAGAGATTTCCAAAATAAAAGATATGGGCGCAGACCTGAGGCGACTCATCCTGGTCACGGACGGCGTGGTTCCGGAAGAACTGATGGAAAAAGGCTATATGGAATTTGTGCTTCAGAAGGCGATTGATTCGGGGTTTGATCCGATGACCGCGGTTCAGATGGCGACTTTAAATGTGGCAGAGCATTTTTCCATAGACGGACTGGTGGGCGGAATCGCACCGGGGAGATATGCTGATATGCTGATCATCCCTGATATAAGGAAGATTGAAGCAGAATATGTCATCAGCAACGGGCGGATCATCTTCCAGGAAGGCGATCTTGCTGTATCTCCCCGTGAGCATGTCTTTTCGGAAGCGTGCCGGGAAAGCGTCCGCCTTCCGGAAAAACTGAAACCCTCTGATTTTTCCATCCGGGTGAACAACGACTCCCCGGAAGCGGATGTCCGAATCATCGAAATGGTGACGGACCTGGTGACCAAAGAGTCCCAGATGACCTTACCCGTTGTTGAACGCGAAATCAGATCAGATGTGAATCAGGATATATTGAAAGTCGCGGCCATAGACAGAACCCATCAGCCCGGCAGAATATTTGTCGGGCTTATCAGGGGATTCGGCATGAAGTCCGGTGCAATGGCATCCAGTGCGGCCTGGGATACGTCAGATATCATTGTTGTCGGTGCCGAGGATTCAGATATGGCCTTCGCAGTCAACAGGATTCGCGAGTTACAGGGCGGTGCGGTTGTCTGCGCTGATGAAAAGATACTGGCGGAACTTCCACTGCCTGTTCTGGGTCTCATTTCCGATATGCCAATGGAAAAAATTGAGCTGAGGTTGGGAGCTATCAGGGAAGCAGTGTCCGAGTTGGGAGTTTCCTTACCTGACCCGCTGCTGACCCTGGTCACGCTCACATGCGCGGCTATTCCTTATCTGAGAATCTGCGAAGAGGGATTTGTAAATCTGAAAGATGGCAAGACGCTCGGACTGTTTACGGATTAGATCAGGGCCGGAACATCCCGGCCATGCTCGGTTCGGACTGGCGGATTTGGCAATACGGGCCGAGCAAGGGAAGGAGCTTATGGTACACTCAAAACAATTTACGGAAACAAAATATATTATGGTGATAAAACAAGCCATTGAGGTTCTCAGGACAGAGGCCGAAGGCATTCTGAAACTGGCAGACCGTGTTGATGATAATTTTGCCCGGATGGTGGAGCTTATCTGCAACTCAGAGGGTCGTTTAATCGTGAGCGGCATCGGCAAATCAGGGATTATCGGCAGGAAAATCGTGGCCACGCTGAACAGCACAGGAACACGCTCACTCTTTCTGCATCCTGTTGAAGCCATGCACGGAGACTTGGGCATGGTGTGCCCGGATGACATCTTTCTGGCCCTTTCCAACAGCGGCGAAACCTACGAACTCAATATTCTTGCGCCGAGTATCCGCAACATCGGATGCAAAACTATCGCGTTTACCGGCAAACTCCGTTCCACCCTGGCAAAACACAGTGACATCGTGATTGATGTGGGGGTTGACAGAGAAGCGTGTCCTCTGGGCCTTGTCCCCACCGCGAGCAGCACTGCTATGCTCGCCATGGGAGATGCCCTTGCGGTGGTTCTCATCAACAAAAAGCATTTTAAATCAAGTGATTTCAAAAAAATTCATCCGGGTGGATTGCTGGGTCAGCGCCTTTCCAGCAGCGTCAAAGATATCATGCTGACAGGCGAGGGCGTTCCTTCTGTTTTTAAAGACGCTGCCATGAATGAGGCCATCAAAGAAATAAATCGTCCCGGGCTGGGCGTCACCTTTGTTTTAAGATCGGATCAGAGCCTTTGCGGCATCATCACAGACGGAGATATCCGACGTATGCTTGCAAGTAAGAAACCGATTTTTGAATTGAACGCGGAAGATGTCATGAGTACAAATCCCCGAACCGTCAGCCCGGATTCCCCGGCTTATGACGCGTTGAACATTATGGAGCAGCATCAGATCACCGTGCTTCCGGTAACAGATTCCAGCGGGAAAGTGCAAGGTGTTTTGCATCTGCACGACATATTGGGCAAGGGCGAATTTAAATTTAACGGGAAGTGACAGCTTAACACTCCGTTTCAGAAAAGCGGCTTTTCATCCTTGTCAAACTCAATTCCTGTAGTTCTCTGAAATCTGTGTCAATGCAGTTCTAAAATCAGAAGGAGGTTGTCATGCGAAAATTTTCATCTTACGGGCCGGTCAGTAAAAGCCTGCATTATCATGTGCCGAGAGAAGATCTGATTCAGAAAGGTATCACTCAGCTCCTCGGAGAATCTCCTGATGAGGAGGGCGGCCATTATATTACTGTATGGGCACCCCGCCAATGCGGCAAGACATGGATTATGAACGAGACACTTCACAGGCTGGGAAAAGACGAGCGGTTTCATGTGCTGAAGCTGGAACTGGAAGATCTGAAAACGACCGAGGATGTGGATGAGATCATTTCGTCCATTGCCGAGGAAATTGTCGAAGACCTGAGTCTGAAGGATGTTCGGGTCAGCAAACTGAAAGAATTGAAACGGCTGTTCCGAAACGATGTGCTTGACAAACCGCTCATCCTGATCTTGGATGAGTTCGACGCATTGAACGAGGAAGCGATCAGCGGACTTGCCGGTGTCTTCAGAAATATTTACAATATTCGCCGGAAGGATCCGAACCCTTCGGCGAAAAAGAAATATCTGCTTCACAGCGTGGCTCTGATCGGTGTGCGGAGTGTTCTGGGGATTGAGAATGCCAAAGGTTCGCCGTTCAATGTCCAACGGAGCCTGCCCATTTCAAATCTCACATACAATGAGGTTCGCACCATGTTTGAATGGTACAGGCGGGAGAGCGGTCAGCGGGTGGACCAGGCGGTCATTGATAGACTGTTCTGTGAAACCCGCGGACAGCCGGGGCTGGTTTCCTGGTTTGGGGAACTGCTCACCGAGGGATATGAGGATTACTATCCGGATCACACCCGGCCCGTCAGTGCGGAGGATTTCGAGGAGGTCTTCACGGACGCGGTGGATGTGCTGCCCAACAACACAGTCCTGAACATTATTTCCAAGGCGAAGCAGGCTCCCCACAATGAGGTTGTGCTGGAACTGTTCAAAACACGGGAAGTCATGCGGTTCAGATTTGATGATCAGCGGCTGAATTTTCTCTATATGAACGGCGTTATTGACCGGAAGAGAGTCCCGGGTTCCGGCAGCATGATCCGGTTCGCCTGCCCGTTTATTCAGAAACGGCTGTTCAACTACTTTTCCGGCGAGATATTCCAATATATGGGGGAGATATTCGAGCCGTTTGAGGATATGAGTGACACCATCACGGACGCGGAACTGAACATCCCGAATCTTATCCGGCGATATGAGAGGCATCTGCAGAAGAACCGTGACTGGATGCTGGAGGATGCACCCCGGCGAAAGGATCTCCGGATTTTTGAGGCGGTGTTCCACTTCAACCTTTATGAATATCTGAACCGATTTCTTGCCAACAAAGAGGCAAAAGTGTGGCCCGAATTTCCCACAGGAAACGGGGCCATTGACCTCATCATCCGCTATAAGGAGACAAGGTATGGTCTTGAACTCAAAAGTTACACAGATGAGAGCGATCACAGAAAAGCCCTGATTCAGGCCGCACGGTACGGGAAGTCGCTGGAACTGGAGGTGATCCACCTGATCGTGTTTGTCGAGTACATCGGCGACGAACACCGTCAGCAATATGAGACGGATTATATTGATGAGGACACAGGGGTTACGGTTGTGCCGGTGTTTGTAGGCACGGGGAAGTGATCTGTCATTCCTGCGGAAGCAGGAATCCACTGCTTCTCATCTACACGGATTGTGTGTAAGAAGGGATTACGGGTTTTCGCCTGGATGTAATCCTTTCTTAACCATAATCCGTGTAGATGAAGGCACTGGCAGGAACGCACAACCTTGATGTATGATGCGGCGATTGGCGGAGTAAATATTATGAACTATTCAAAACAGGAATTCGGACAGGCACTTAAAAGCCAACTGTTATCCGGTTACGATATCGTGAGATTTGCAAGATGGGCCCATGATCTCTTTCTGGAGCATTCCTCGCATCTGGAACCTGGGTTGCAAGAAGTATTGATGCAAATTGTGGCCATGGAAGAGGGACCTGAATTTGAATTTTCGGAATCTGAATTGGAAGAACTGAGCAAATCGCTTATCACTGATGTAAAGGACATAAAGGCAACTGATTCCAACAGAATGCTCTCCGTTCCCATTGACCCGGACATAGCGGCATTCGTTCACCAACTTGCAGAGCGGAAGAATATCGGGATTGAAAGAATGGTGAATGAATGGCTGAGAAAAAATATGGAATTGATACAGGCGGTCATGTAGGTCACAACCATTTCCGATGTTCTGCCGGAGGACGATTTTGACGGAGACGATCATCATAACAGAGGGGAGTAGAAGAGGCTCTCTGCATTCTTCGGTCTGCTTCCGCTATTTGAGAAGCTTCGGCCCACACTGAAAGGTGAACAGCAATCCTTTTTTAACCGTAATCCGTGCAAAACCCTCTGTATCAAAGACTGTGACTCTTTCATAAGCATAGTGAAAAAAGGTGCTTGACATTCATTTTTTTCTGTGATACCAGACCAGGATAACAGGATACAATTCATTGTTCCCAAAACTTTAAAGAGGTCAGATGCCAGCCGTTGAAAGAGAGATATAACATCTGTCTTGGGAGGAACTGTAAGAATTCCGACGCTGGTTTGTCACTTATGACTTCTCTCGCAAAGAGAGGAACCAGAACCGGTGGGTTATTCATTTACAGATACTCAGGATTACTTTCAACTTTATTACTTTCAACTTTAATTACTGTCAAGCAACGGCAACCCAGAGAGGAATATCATCATGGATTATGACTCAATTGACACAACAATAACAACGCTCGGAGAAGCCAAAATCTCCTCACCCGTCAGCCATGAGAAAAGCAGAGTGTATGGCCGGCGTTTTGTGTCTGACACGGACAGGGTTTTAATTGACACAGACCCGGACAGGCTGATCGCAAAAGTTCGGGAAGGCAAAGAAATTCATTCCTTTGAACTCGCCGGACCCAGAAGAAAAATCTATTTCGATCCGGTCAAACTGAGGTGCGGGCTTGTCACATGCGGCGGACTGTGCCCCGGACTGAACGATATCATCCGTGCGATTGTCCTGGAACTTTACCATTGTTACGGTGTCAGGAATATTTACGGCTTTCGGTACGGCCTTCAGGGGTTTGTTCCGGAATATGGCCATGACTACATGGAACTGAAACCAGCGTCTGTTACCAGCATCCACGAAATGGGAGGCTCAATCCTCGGTACGTCAAGGGGACGGCAGCCGGCAGAGGAGATTATCGGGTGCCTCGAAAGAATGAACATCGGCATCCTGTTTATGATCGGGGGCGATGGGACCCTCAGAGCCGCCTCAGCCATAGCAGATGTGGTCTCGGAAAAGAATCTGAAGATATCCGTTGTCAGTGTGCCGAAAACCATTGACAATGATATTCAGACGGTTTCCCGGTCTTTCGGCTTTCATACTGCTGTTGACGTGGCCACGGGAGCGATCCGGGGTGCTCATAACGAAGCTCAGGGGCATCCCAACGGTATCGGCCTGATAAAACTCATGGGCAGAAATTCCGGTTTCATAGCGGCCACGGCAACGCTGGCCATGCAGGATGTGAATTTCGCTCTGATACCGGAGGCTGACTTTGACCTTGAGGCTCCTAACGGGCTTCTCGGCGCGCTTGAAAGACGCTTGGAAGAGAGGGGACATGCGGTGATCGTCGTGGCAGAAGGCGCGGGCCAGAAGTTTTTCAAAGGCAGGGAAAAGAAGTCTGATGAATCGGGAAATCCCCGGCTGGAGGATATCGGGCTGTTTCTGAAAGATGAAATAACTTCTTATTTCAAGGCCGGAAAAACCGATATAACCATTAAATATATTGACCCCAGTTATATGATAAGGAGCCTGTCTGCAAATGCCAGCGACAATGTATTTTGCAACTACCTGGGGCGTGACGCGGTTCATGCGGGCATGGCAGGAAAGACCAGACTTCTTATCAGCCGCTGGAATGAGCAGTTTGTGCATGTGCCGATGAGCGCAGCAGTCGGGAAGTGCAAGCAGATTGATCCCAATGGGAAATTGTGGTTCAGTGTGCTCGAATCAACTGGCCAAGGTCCGTTAAAAAACAGGTAAGGTGTAGGGCAAATTTGCAATTTGCCCTGCCTGTGCGATTTGAAAAATCGCACTACATAACTTTTAACTCAAAAAAAGGAGGTCAGAACATGCAGAAATTTACTTTAAACAAGGCAAAACATATATGTCTCGGATTTGTCATCATGGCTGTGCTGAGTATTACCGCGTATCATCAGGCTGCTGCGGATTCCGTCGTCCACACCCTGATTGATAGGCAGCAGAATTATTATGTACAGGAAAGTATCGGAAACGACAAGAACACCGGCGACGGATGGGGCGCAGAACATGCCCTGGCAACGATTCAGAGGGCAATTGATCTGGCTCAGACCAATGCGGAGCCGAGTGTCATCTATGTGGCTGGCGGCACCTATTACGAAAATCTGAATATCCGTTCTGCTACTGATATCACAATCCGGGGCGGTTTTTCAGCGCAAGATGAGGAGGCCGGACCGGACCCCGTAGCGAATCCTACTGTCATTGACGGAGGAAACACAGACCGCGCAGTGAACATATCGTCATCCCAAAATGTCAGTATTGAGGGTTTCGTGATTCAAAACGGAAATACAATCGGAGCCGGGAGCGGCATTTCCGTTGACGAATCGTCCTCAGTCACCATCAGCGGCAATACAATACAAAACAACCGTTCCACCGAAGACTGGGGCGGCGGTATCGGCATTGTTTTTTCCGAGGTTACGATTACAGACAACGTCATTCAGAACAACCAGACGACTGCATCCGGCGGGGGCATCAGTTTTTACGGCGAAGACCCGAATCCGTGCTCCGGGATCGTAAGCGGCAACACGATTACAGGGAACAGCAGCCATTATGCTGCGGGAATGATGATTGAAAACGCCAATGTGACCGTGAGCGGCAATTCGATTCAGAACAATATTGCCGAGCAGGGCGGCGGCGGAATCAGCGTGAGTGACTGCGCCTCGTCAATCATAGAGAACAACATCATTTCAGATAATACAGCAGGTTATGACGGCGGCGGCATGAGTATTGAAAATTCCAATCTCCTTGTGACCGGCAATACGATTCAGAACAACTCTGCCGCAGGCAACGGCGGCGGACTCAGCGTAAGTGACTGCGCTTCGTCGAGCATACAGAACAACAGGATTTCAGACAATACAGCGACGTATGACGGTGCCGGCATCTTTTATTATCATTCATCTGCCGAGATAGGCCGAAACTTTATCCAAAATAACACCGGCGGCAACTGGGGAGGCGGTATTTGCGTATTCGGTTCAGCAGGGAGGATCGTCAACAACGTAATTTACAACAACCGCTCGCTGATCGGCGGCGGAATCAGTTATTATGAACAGTCATCGGCCGTTGTCATTAATAACACGATTGTCAGCAACTCCGCATCAGAGAGCAACAGCGGCGGCATTGGCTGTTATAATGGGTCTTCCGCAATCGTCTTAAACACGATTTTGTGGGGAAACACGCCGGAGCAGTTGGACAGCGATTCCGAATCCACCTTTGACGTGACCTACAGCAGTGTCCAGGGCGGCTATTCCGGTCATGGCAATATCGGATTTGATCCGATGTTCATCAGCGAGAGTCCATACAATTTTCATCTCCAGTCCTATTCAGGATGCACCGGCGGAGGGAAAATGACATCAGATGTCCCCACAGAGGATATTGAAGGAAATCCCCGGCCTAACCCTCAATCCTCCAGACCTGATATGGGTGCCTATGAAGCCGCTGAAACAGGCTATCTGGTTGCTTCGGGTCTCTGGATCAGGGCCGTGATTCACACGGACGGGAAAGGGGCCATTGACGCGCTCTGGAAAAAAGGCGGCGAAGGGAATACCGCTGGAGGATCCCGGGTGATCTGGGGCCATTTTTATGCAAGTTCCAGTGATGTCAGTTGGGGCAGTGAGAACAATCCGGATATTTTCGTGAAAATCTGGTTTGACCGCGGCGGCCGGCTGGATGTCAACTTTTTCCATGTCTCAGTCCCGGAAATAACAGTGTATTCGGACTACATCTATGACGGCGATCCGGATGAAGAGGGAACCACGACAATGGACCGAAGATATATCCGCCAATATTATGAGAACGGCCAGAGTTATTCTGATGAGCAGAACGAGGATGGCGTTTCGCCGGAGGGATACGCTCCTGAGAACGATCCTGACGGATATGTCACCATCAACGACCTCAGAATCGGGTCCGTTATTCAGACAGTGGGAGAAAAAGGAGCCATTGAGGCCATCTGGCAGCAGGGCGGTCAGGACACCACTGCGAGAGGCGACGAAGTGGTATGGGGGCATGTTTACGCCAGCCCCGCTGATGTGACCTGGGGAGATGAGAATAATCCCGACCTTTTCATCAAGATATGGTTTGACGTAACAGGCAGAATTGACGTAAACTACTTTCATGTATCCGTACCCGTGATAGATGTATATTCGGATTACCCGAGCGATGGTTTCTACGACCAGAAGGGAACAACAATCATGAGCGACAGATACACGAGGCATGAATTTTGATGTTTGATGTTTGATGCTGGATGCTGGATGTTCGATGCTGGAAACTGGGATTCAAACATCAAGTTTCAAATATCAAACATCGAACATCAAATATCGAATATCAAACATCAAACATCAAACATCAAACATCAAACATCAAACATCGAATATCAAACATCAAACATCGAACATCAAACATCGAACATCAAAATGAAATGGATATGTGTTCTTATATGTGTGGGAGTGGCGATTCTAACGGATGCAGGAATCAGTTCGTATGGTTCTGGAACGGATTCCGCAGCCCCTGTTTTCTCTCTGGATGTGAGGGATGAATCCTTGGAAAACGTGCTTGAAAAAATTTCAGGGGCATCTGGCTATAGGATTGTACTTCGAGGTGAGGGCGGAGATGTCCCTGTAACAGTGAAACTTAAAGATGTTTCTCTTGAAGAAATGCTGAGAAGGGTTCTCAGGAAGTTGAATCATACCCTCATCTGGGACGATGCTGAGAAGAAAGTTTCATTATCTTTGTACGCGAGCACAGGGAAGTCTTCGCGGGGAACCCCGATGGAAAGGGACAGGACGATGCCAGTAAGAATTTTCCCCGGGCATCAACAAAAAGACAGATCGGATTTTGGGAGAAACGTCTCCGGGCGAGAGGAATATCCTGATGTATCCATTACCGGTGAAGACACTCATTTTGTCCAAGGCACAGACACAACAGATTAGTCCGTTGCCGGTTGCCAGCAGTACCGGACAATGGGGAGTATTCATACTCGTGTTCGGGGCTGTTTTTGTGATCCCTTTTTTATTCTCCGCCTCAACGACTGATCCGGTGCTGGTGCCGAGATTCTTGGCATTATCTGTCCTGACGCTGATATTAACATTTATGATCTCAGCGCAGACGCTAACAGGACAGAACCGCTCAGATTTTGTCATGGTTTACAGGGCCATTTTCCCTGTAGGCTTGTGCTATTTGTTTATTTCCGCGGTATCCCTGACAAAAGCGGTCAATCTCACAGAAGGCATTTTTGAGTGGCTGAAGCATTTTTTGTTCCTGACATTTTTTTATATCGCCACCTTAATCATCGGAAATAATAAGAATACGCTTCTCATCCTTACGAAATCAATGACCGTCGCAGGGATGGCCCTCGCGTTCATGGGAATCTGCCAGTATTATCAAATGGCTTTTACTTTCATTCCCGGAAATTGCGAGATATATGCCACCATGGCTCATAAGAATCTGTTTGCCTCGGCATTGTTTCTGACATCCCCGTTTGTTCTGTATGGTGCGTTCAGATTTCCGGGTTGCTGGAAAATGATCAGCCTGACATCGGTTGCGTTTATCCTCTTCAGCCTCATTATCAGCAAAACCCGGTCAGTCTGGGGTGCAACCGGTTTGTCAGCGGTCATCGTTCTGCTCTTGGCCGTTTATGCACATAAAAGTAATTTGCGTTCCAAGTATGCATTTGTCTTATTCGCCTGTATCTTTTCATTTGTCGCACTCTTCTGTTTCAAGTATCTTCCGGTTGCAAATTTTGATTCTCTGAATGAGCGGATTTTGCTGTGGGAAAAAACGCTCGGAATGATAAGGGAAAATCCGATACTGGGCGTTGGTTCAGGACAATGGAAGATCATGCTTCCTCATTACGGCAGGATTGAAAGATGGCGGGATTCAGACGGAGAATCTGGCGAAGTCTGGTTTCAGCGTCCCCATAATGATTATCTGTGGGTTTTCTCGGAAACAGGTTTTCCGGGATTTATAAGCTATCTCTCGTTTTTTCTGATATTAATCGCTTACATACTCAGAACCTTCTTTCAATCTGAAGACAGGGAGGAAAAATGTTTTTCGCTCCTCATGCTTTTCGGAATTCTGGGATATATGATTATCGCCTTCTTCAGTTTTCCAAAAGAGCGGATCGTTCATAACATCTTCCTGATGCTCACGGCAGCATGCATTGTATCCGAGTACCATCAACTCAGCAAAGGGCAGAGAGCGAAAGATGCGCCGAATAAGAGGAAAAGCTGCGCCGGATTTCAGATTTTAAATCTGATACTGTCGGTCGTACTGATCTTTTGCGCTACCTTTGGATATTTTCGTCTGAATGCTGAAATTCATGCAAAGAAAGCTCTGTCTGCCCGAAACGCGGGACAGTGGGAAAAAGTCATATCCGAGATTGACAAGGTAGATTCCCGGTTTTACAATATGGATCCATTCTCAACTCCTCTTTCATGGTACAGAGGTGTTGCAAATTTTTCAATGGGTAACATCGGGGAAGCACTTGAGGATTTCAAAATGGCGTATAAAATCCATCCGAATCATATTCATGTACTACATAATACAGGAACATGCTATGCGCTGTCAGGAGATTATGTAAAGGCAGCCGAGTTTTATCAAAAGACGCTTGTCATATTTCCTCAATTTGAAGAATCACTGGATAATTTAAAGAAGATAGAGACAAAGGCAGCCGGAGCGGGTAAATTCAAATGAGTGCAACCAAAATAAAGCAGAACTGATTTTCTGAAATTTAAGTACCTGACCAATAATTTTGAAGAGGTAACACTCTGAAAATTCAGAATTAAACCCCATAAAAATGTTACAAAACTTTTGCACAGGTACTTATTCGCCATTATTCGCCCATCTACACGGATTAGGGATAATCAAGGATTTTTTGTCCTGTAGGGATAACTGAGAATAGCCATCTGCACGGATTATGGATAAGAAAGGATTTTATGTCCCGCAGAGACAACTGAGAATAGCCCGGGAATTTATTGCCGGAAATTTCCCGAATGACACATATTGATGATAAGCCGGAGGAAATAATGCAATTACAGGAGAACACACTGACAAAAATAAAAAGGTTTGAACACCTTTTTCAAAGCGGACACAAAAGCGTTCTGATAGACATCACTCTCAATAAACTGGCTGAGATTGAACTGGCTGAACTGAGAAAGAATCTTCGGGAACTGAAGCTGAGAATCAGCCAGTTTGAGAAACAGTACGGCATGTCTTCCCGGGAGTTTTCAGAGAGATTCGATGCCGGCGAACTCGGAGACACTGCCGATTTCATTGAGTGGTTCGCTTACGCTGACATGAAGGCTGAAGTTGCCGGAAAGATTAACATTCTGTCCCAAAAGGAGAGCTGATGGACGCACAAAGTTATCTGAAAGCAGTGAAGCGAAGACAATGTTTTTCCTTCACAACTGTTAAATATCATTGACATTATCAGGATTATTGAGCAGGAACTCGAATAACCGGGCGGCAATCCATGCAGATAACAATGAAGGAGGTACAAAAATGAAAAACGCAGCAAAAACAATGACAATTTCCATAATTCTCATTCTGACAATTTCCGTATGAGCCCTGGCATGGCCCATCCCCGACAGCGGCCAGACCAAATGCTACGACAATGAAAAGGAAATCCCCTGCCCCAGCCCGGGCGAGGATTTCTACGGCCAGGATGCGAATTACAGCATTAACCCCCGCTCCTACACCAAACTGGATGCCCAGGGAAACTGCCTGTCTGATTCGGCCGCCGAATGGGTCATGGTGCGGGACAATGTGACCGGTCTGATATGGGAGGTGAAGCAGGCCAAGGATGATGTGTCGGATTATTCCAATCCCCATGATGCGGACAACACATACACCTGGTATGACAGCAACCCCGAAACCAACGGCGGGGATGCCGGCACACCTGGTGACGGCACTGACACAGAGGATTTCATCAATGCCGTCAATTCGGAGAAATTCGGGGGCTATTCTGACTGGCGGCTTCCTACGATAAAGGAACTGGCTTCCATTACAGACTTGGGGCAGTATGCTCCCTCCATAGACACAAAATATTTTCCCAATAGCGTTTCGTCCTATTATTGGTCTTCCACGACCAGCGCCGGTGGCGGGGACTACGCATGGGGCGTCAGTTTCGGCGGCGGCGGCGACAGCAGCGGCAGTAAGTCGTACAGCCGTTATGTGCGTGCCGTGCGTGGCGGACAGACTGGGTCATTTGGCCCTTTGGTTATTAATGGTGATGACACTGTTACAGATACCGGAACCGGTCTGACATGGCAGCGGCAAGCCCCTAATACACAGATGAACTGGAAAGAGGCCCTTGGCTATTGCGAGAATCTTTATTTTGCCGGCTATTCTGACTGGCGTCTGCCGAGCAGAGAGGAACTCCGTTCCATTGTGAATTACGAAAAATATGACCCTGCCGCGGACACCGAATATTTTCCAGAGATATCATTATTCTTCTATTGTTGGTCTTCTACGACCAGCGCCAATAGCGAGGGCCTCGCATGGAACGTCAATTTCAGCAACGGCGACGACGGCTACGACGATAAGTCAAGCAGCCGTTATGTGCGTGCCGTGCGTGGCGGACAGTCTGGATCATTTGATTATTTGGTCATTGCATCCATAGCCTCTCCGTCTTCAAATATGACCATCTATGAAGGGGAATCCGTCAATTTTCAAGGTTCTGTGGAAGATGGCAATACGCCATTTACCTACTCATGGGATTTCAACAGCGGCGCATCAGATTCTGACAGAGAAGCCCCCGGAAATGTGACATTCCAAACCCCCGGAGTTTACACAGTCACCTTCTCCGTAAGCGATGATGACGATGACACAGACAGCGATTCAGTCACAATAACAGTAATAAAATCTCCGAACGAACCCGACACAAGTTTCAAAGCCATCATCGGGGGATTTATCCCTCGGCTTGATGCGCCTCGGAATCAAAGCCTCGGAATAAAT
>JAOZLU010001038.1 GCA_029934695.1 Desulfobacterales bacterium
GGGTTCCCCCGGGAAGAATCTCCCACCTGACCGAGGATATTTCCTCATACGTTTTCCTGTTCAGTCCCTCATGTGTGCAATACCCTTCCGCCGGATATTCGTTCCCGGCATATCCTGCAGGGCCGTCTCCCGCAAAACTGACAGTCGCCAGAAAGATGAGGCTGATGATGCCTGCAATGTCCGCTCTGATCTTTTTTCTCATTTCTCATTTCCTTTTTGTCTGTGAATGGAATTTCTGTCATGAGGCTTCCTCATCCGGAATCCGCCCTGAAAGACAGATCCCGGTCCGCAAAAAAGCCGGGCCGCGTTCCGGCAGCCCGGCACTCAGTGTTCGCCGCCTATTCCGGCACGACGATCTTCTGAAGAATGAAAACCGCGTCGGCAAGGCCGACCTTCCCGTCGCCGTCAGCGTCGCTGAGACAGAACCTGGGAGGCGTGTTCTCCGACGCCGCCAGCCGCAGGGCGATGAGCGCGTCGGCCAGGGTCACGGCCGAGTCGCAGTCGAGGTCCCCGGGCGGCCGGGGATATGAGTCCGGGTCGAGAGGGTCGGTCCCGAGGCTCACCTCCTCACTGTCCGGATGACCGTCCCCGTCGGTGTCGGAGGCCCGGGGATTTGTGTCATATCCGAATTCCTCCCTGTTTGTCAGGCCGTCCCCGTCCCCGTCATTCTGCGAATCATCCGTGGTCAGATCAAGATAGTTCTCCCATTCCCAGGTGTCGCACATCCCGTCTCCGTCATCATCATACATGAAAGATTTCGTCGGGGTGTTCAGGTAGGTCACCTCGGACCAGTTGCCCGCAACGTCCCCCGCACGGATGGCGAAATAATAGTCCCTTCCCGGCCCGGGCATTTCGAGGCCGGACGACTCCGCGGTTCCGTCGGACCCGCGGAGATGCGAGGCGCATCCGTCCCAGTCCGACTCTGTGATGGGGAGCCTGCTGTGGCGGATGTCATAGACATAAACCCCCTCATTGTCCTCCGGCCTTGTCCATCGGAGCATGACTCCGCCCGGCCACGGCCAGCTCACTGTCTCGGCCCGCAGTTCCGTCACCTGTCCCGGGGGAGCCGTGTCGTCGCTCGGGGGGGCGAACAGGGCATACGACTCGTGATGCGGTGCCCTGAGTATCGCACCGAAGCTCCAGAGAGCATCCGGCCCGCCTTCCGCGGGACGCCATGTCCCCTCCTCCGCATCCCATCCCCAGAGTTTCGTCTGTGTGACATCGGCACCCGCGGTGCCGGCCATGGAAAGCCTCATGGTGAGAAACAGGGTGCTGACCGGGCCTAGACTGTCCGGCAGTCCGAGGCTCAGGACATTTCCCACCTGCATCAGTCCGCTGTTGGCGGGTGCAGGCACGGAACTCTCGGAGATCACGAATTTCCCGGGCCCGGAAAATGAGCCGAAAAGGGTGGCCCGGCGGTCACCGCCGTCCCGGAAGTCATATTCCGAGAATGCCGTGCGGGCATCGCAGATCCTGAAGGAGGTCACCGAGCGGCCTGTGCCGGTTTCGGAGGACGCGGAGACTTCG
>JAOZLU010000473.1 GCA_029934695.1 Desulfobacterales bacterium
GTCCGGCAGATTAGTCCGGCAGATTAGTCCGGCAGATTAGTCCGGCAGATCATGTATGAATAAAAACAGTTGGTTATGATCTTGGCTTGATGCTTATGGGATAAATCCCCTCGCTGGCTTCAGCCTTGATGGCACGCGTTATGGCTTCATAGCGTGTGATCGGGCCGGAACTGGCTCCTGATCCGCAAACATGATCTCAAAATCATCCTCAGCACGCTGTTCGATATCCTGCATGGTCAGCGGCCTGTTCCTTAAAGCAATTGAAAATAAACATGGCTTCAGCTCTTCTTTCGGGGGGCGGAAAATAATTTTCGCACTCCAGCTTTTTTTGTGTTTTTTCAACATCCGACGATGTGAATTTTTCTGCCTTTGAACGTCGCTGTTTTCCAGAAAATCTTCTCATCCCATGAGGGCGTTTTCCGCCTGTCAAAAACAATCAGCCAGCCTTCGGTGCATTCCATTTTTTCCATGTACCGGATCAGCTGGGTTTTCCCTTCCTCATAAGTGCTCTCGCCGTAGCGCAGTTTCAGTTCGATGGGATAGGAGACATTCCGGTAGTGAATGCACAGATCAAGTCTGCCTCTGCCTGTGGCCAGCTCACGGGAAATCCGGCCGCCCTGATTGATGATCCTCTGCATGAACGCCTGGAGGATGAGATGGGGTGCGGCCTCCTTATACTGATATGCCTCAGTCCATATCTCGCTGTTCCGCCGCCA
Source organism: Desulfobacterales bacterium (assembly GCA_029934695.1). GTDB lineage: Bacteria > Desulfobacterota > Desulfobacteria > Desulfobacterales > 4be13 > JAOZLU01. Next base: position 717 of record JAOZLU010000473.1, read on the forward strand.
GAAACTCTGGAAGTCGCTCAGAAGCTTTTTCATGTCCAGTATGTCATCTTTCAGATAGGCCGGGGCTTTCGGCGGGTAGTCGGCATCGTCCATTTCCCTCTGCGAGCGGAAGCTGAGAGTGCGGACAATGACCTCGGCATAAATCGGATTGGAGGGAACCAGTCCCTGTGATGATTCGCGGAGCAGCCCGAGGTCAAGAACATACTGACAATCATCGCCCAGCGAATCATAGTCTCTGCGTTCCCCGGTGATCACCGGCTCCACAATTTTCTGCACCCGTTTCTCCTTCAGCCGTTCCAGAAGGCTGTCAATGTGCGTATCCCGCCGGCGGATGATATTCTCGGCCGCCTGTCCGGCATGTTCCGGGGATATTTTTTTTGAAAAATCGGAACCGAGGATTCCGTCAACAATTTCTCTGGCCACGGCATTCACCAGCCAGGGCTGCCCGCCTGTATGATGATATATCCTGCGGACGGCTTCCTCTGAAAAGACCTGGCCGCTCTGCTCTGTATGCTGTTCATAAAGTTGCGTGATCTCATCCCGGGTGAAATTGCGCAACGTGAATATTTCCGAGACAATGTTGAACGGGCTTGCACTGCCGACAGACTGACTTCCGTCTCTCACCTGAGCCTTGTAGTCACGGATATTCCGCATTCCGACAAGTCCGACAGAATGGACAAAAGAAATCTGGTTTCTGTTGACAAACCCGTCCCGCAACTGCCTCAGAAATGAGATCAGGGTTCCGCCGGAAAGGCAGTCCGCTTCGTCGAACAGTATGACCAGGGGCTTGCCGAGTTTTTTGCAGAAATCTGTGAGCGTCCTTCGCAAAAGCATGTTGGCACGGTAATCCGCTCTTTCTGCAAAGGCGTATCTTTCCAATGCCTCATCGTATGCTGTCTGTGCTTTCAGCACCTCGACAACCGCGGGTATCCCTTTTTCAGCGTCATCAATCCCCTGAACAGACTCAAGGGAGCAGTATAAGGCGTGATAATCCCCTGAACCGTTCAGTTCTTTTACCAGATCCAGCAGCAGCGTGGTCTTGCCGGTCTGACGCGCCGCGTGGATGACAAAATAGTCTTTCTGAGCAATGAGTCCGGCAAGTTCCCCGCACCTTGCCTGGGCAGGGAGCATATAATGCTCCCCGGGGTGGCACGGACCTGTTGTGTTAAATTTTTTTTTCATGTCAGCATCCCACAATGTTGAGCGTCCTGCTTTCCACAGTCGCTGTTTTCCAGAAAATTTTCTCATCCCATGAGGGCGTTTTCCGCCTGTCAAAAACAATCAGCCAGCCTTCGGTGCATTCCATTTTTTCCATGTACCGGATCAGCTGGGTTTTCCCTTCCTCATAAGTGCTCTCGCCGTAGCGCAGTTTCAGTTCGATGGGATAGGAGACATTCCGGTAGTGAATGCACAGATCAAGTCTGCCTCTGCCTGTGGCCAGCTCACGGGAAATCCGGCCGCCCTGATTGATGATCCTCTGCATGAACGCCTGGAGGATGAGATGGGGTGCGGCCTCCTTATACTGATATGCCTCAGTCCATATCTCGCTGTTCCGCCGCCAGAAACTCTGGAAGTCGCTCAGAAGCTTTTTCATGTCCAGTATGTCATCTTTCAGATAGGCCGGGGCTTTCGGCGGGTAGTCGGCATCGTCCATTTCCCTCTGCGAGCGGAAGCTGAGAGTGCGGACAATGACCTCGGCATAAATCGGATTGGAGGGAACCAGTCCCTGTGATGATTCGCGGAGCAGCCCGAGGTCAAGAACATACTGACAATCATCGCCCAGCGAATCATAGTCTCTGCGTTCCCCGGTGATCACCGGCTCCACAATTTTCTGCACCCGTTTCTCCTTCAGCCGTTCCAGAAGGCTGTCAATGTGCGTATCCCGCCGGCGGATGATATTCTCGGCCGCCTGTCCGGCATGTTCCGGGGATATTTTTTTTGAAAAATCGGAACCGAGGATTCCGTCAACAATTTCTCTGGCCACGGCATTCACCAGCCAGGGCTGCCCGCCTGTATGATGATATATCCTGCGGACGGCTTCCTCTGAAAAGACCTGGCCGCTCTGCTCTGTATGCTGTTCATAAAGTTGCGTGATCTCATCCCGGGTGAAATTGCGCAACGTGAATATTTCCGAGACAATGTTGAACGGGCTTGCACTGCCGACAGACTGACTTCCGTCTCTCACCTGAGCCTTGTAGTCACGGATATTCCGCATTCCGACAAGTCCGACAGAATGGACAAAAGAAATCTGGTTTCTGTTGACAAACCCGTCCCGCAACTGCCTCAGAAATGAGATCAGGGTTCCGCCGGAAAGGCAGTCCGCTTCGTCGAACAGTATGACCAGGGGCTTGCCGAGTTTTTTGCAGAAATCTGTGAGCGTCCTTCGCAAAAGCATGTTGGCACGGTAATCCGCTCTTTCTGCAAAGGCGTATCTTTCCAATGCCTCATCGTATGCTGTCTGTGCTTTCAGCACCTCGACAACCGCGGGTATCCCTTTTTCAGCGTCATCAATCCCCTGAACAGACTCAAGGGAGCAGTATAAGGCGTGATAATCCCCTGAACCGTTCAGTTCTTTTACCAGATCCAGCAGCAGCGTGGTCTTGCCGGTCTGACGCGCCGCGTGGATGACAAAATAGTATTCCCGGGCAATGAGTCCGGCAAGTCCGCCGCATCTTTCCTGTGCCGGGAGCATGTAATGTTTGCCGGGGTGGCATGGACCTGTTGTGTTGAAGTGTTTTTTCATATCTGTCCCATCTCTCAAGAGCACCAAAGTCACACTTTGGCAAAAGATAACGATTTTTTTTAAACCAAAACAGGTGATGTCCCAAATTCTCGACAATGAAAAATTGAAAGCAGCTTCGCAACCTGCTGAAATTATTCAGTGAGGAACTGCTGATCCGAAAAATATCGGTACCAGTAATTTCAGCAGGTTATGAGAACTTACGACTCCTGGTTTGTCAAATATCCAAAATCTGAACATCACCGTCTGTTTCATACTGTTCACACGGAACATCCTCTTCATCTATTCTGTTCAGTCCCTCCATCAGGAGCCACATAAAGTCTCCCAGATCAGAAATTCCCAATTCATCAGAAGGTATCCCGGGAATGAATTTAAACCGTCCCTCATCTTCCTTCAACATTTCAAAAAAAGCATCCCGGCCTTCCCTGTTATCGTATTTGGCCCGGAGAAGTTCTCCGTCTCTGAAAAACAACTTTGCCGGTCCCTTGACAAGTTGCATAGTCAGCACGCCGGTCTTCTGATTCTGATTCAGCGTCTGGAACAACTCTGTGGGGGGCATTTCAGAAAGTTTTCCGATCATGCCGGATGCAAATTCCTCAGACCTTACGATATTTGTCTTCGCAAGCCTTCGTGCAAGGAGACGGGCAAAATACATCTGAAGGGATGAAAATTTATCCAGCATCCTTCTGAAATTTTTCCCATTAATATATAAAACAGTTGTGGGCTCCAAGCCCTTTATTGTCGCGCCTACAGGTTCGCCGCTGAGAAGGCTCATTTCACCAAACACCTCTCCTTTTTCCAGAAATGTTATGAACATATCATCATCTCCCAATACTTCAACCTTTCCGGATACGATAATGAACAGATTCACCCCGGGATCGCCTTTTTTTATGATGATTTTCCCCTTTGCATATTGCTGAAGCTTTAAATCCGAAACAAGCTCTCTGATATTCTCTTCACTGAGGGGCTGAAACATTGAAAAATTACTCAGCAAGTTTGCAGTGGCACTGACATCACTCTCACTTCTTTTGGCAATTGCGGCAAAAGGAGGCGGATGACACACCTTTGCTTCTTTTTCTTTTTTATACTCCAAGCGGATTGATCCTATACAACCCGTGCAGTTAAACAGGTCAACCGAATCATCATCAGGGTGATGGTCATCAATTTTTTCGCACAGTTTGAAAACTTCCGTTATATCTCCGACAAGAGTTGTGCAGGCAGATTTGTTATGGGGCAATAAAAGCGATATGCCTGATAATTTGAACTCATCCCCGAATGCATAAAGGGGACAATGGTTTTCCTCGATAATTTTAAACTTTGCTTCAGAAATACTCATCTTTCTTCCTCCTTTCCAAATTCTGACGCTTATTTCGTAACAGACCGTGCAGGATGGGCAAAGCAGAATACAACCTGAGTCCGGTGCGTTATCCTCTGCTTTATCCACCTTGCCGCAGCAAAATGACATAAGATCGATGTCCAATGACTAATCATCAAAAGGGATCACCTTCTCAGGACTCAGTTCTTTTTTTCTGTGAAAAAGTGCCTTCATCGTTATTTTCCAACGATTAATTTTGACCAGGATATTTTCCAAGGCTTCCTCAATATCCTCTTTCTTCAAAGGTTTGAGCAAAAAGTCAGTGGCTCCTGCTTCAAATGCGCTGATAAGATCATCAATCCTGTTGGATGCGGTTACAATAATCACCTGAACAATGCCGCGTGTTTTTCTGACTTCGCGTAAAAATTCTATGCCATCCATACCCGGCATACTGATATCTGAGATGACAATCAGTATATGACGTTTGTTCAGGATTTCCAGAGCTTCTTCCGCTGAATGGGCTGATACAATATTCCAACCCTTGAGATGATGTTTCAGTATTACATGAGCCATGGGTTCGTCATCTACGAAAAGAATAGGCGTCTGGGGCTTTTTAATTTCAGGATTATCTGATTTTATGTCCATTTTTCCATCCTTAAAATGATGTTTTATGTTTGATGCTTGATATTTGATGTTTGATGTTTGATGTTTGATGTTTGATGCTTGATGTTTGATGTTTGAT
>JAOZLU010001039.1 GCA_029934695.1 Desulfobacterales bacterium
GAACTATGAAAATAAAGCTGTTATTGGATGAGGATGTCCATACAGCCTTGACGGTGGCGTTACGGAAACGGGGCTGTGATGCGGTTCATGTCAGTGAGCTGAACCGCAAGGGAAAATCGGATGATGAGCAGCTGAGATATGCTGCGGAACAGGAACGGTGTCTGTTCAGTTTCAATGTGAGGGACTTCGTGGTATTGCATTGCGAGTATGTCAGACGTGAGGAGGAACATTTCGGCATTATTGTCTCAAAACAGCTTCCGGTCGGGCAGACACTGCATAAGATGCTGAACCTGTTAAATCGTTTCTCCGATGAAACCATAAGGAAGCATATAGAATTTCTGTGATCAGAATTCATTTGCGGCCGGAATAAAACGGGATGCTGTCCTGCAACCGGCCCGGCAGCACGCGTACTGTTTTGTGAGCATCAGGTCTGAAAAGAGAGCGATGGAAAAGACTGCGTTAATGAAAGTATCTCATAATAAAAAACCTCCAAACTAGGTTCCCCTGTATTGTGGGGGTTGGTTTTGTACCCAATTTTTTCAACCTTCCTCTCATGCGTTTTAAACGGGATTTCATCAACTATAACGCGTTTAAACTTATTGTATTTAATGTTTCTGTCAGGTCTGTCCGGGTTCTGAAATATGAAAAATACCTTGTTTGATTTATGACGTTTTACGACTTTAATTATGAAGCTTGCCAAGTCATCCTCATCCAAAGATTCACTGGCAAATAAATATGAAGCATTAAAAAATAATGGCGTAGCAAAGCTGACCAGGCTATCAAATAAATCATCAGAGATATGGTTCCAATTGTTAAAAAAACGAAAATCGCTTCGCTCATCAAACAAGTTTATCTGACTGAACTTTTCAGCTTTTTTTAGCATTGAATTCGCAATATCAATGCCTATAGCCAAAATGACCGCCGAGGACGGTGATGATGGATATGTGAACTGGGCCGGAGAGTACAGACTGATGCAACGGCTCATGAAAAACTGGACAGACTGGGGGAACTCGGATACGATGATTCAGGCCTACTTTACTCAGATTAAGACGCAAACACGGGGTCTGCGCCTTTTTTTTTGCAGGGAGGCAGACTTTTTTGGAATCAGTTGGCAAACTTTTAACCAATACAAATGAAGGAGGAACCAATGAAAAAAAATCTGCCCAGACCGTCTTTCTCGTAATTTTTGCCATTTTCACCCTGATCGGCATGGCCTTCGCAGGCTGGCCCATACCGGATTCCGGCCAGACCAAATGCTACAACGACACCGCCGAAATCCCCTGCCCCGCACCCGGCGAGGATTTCCACGGCCAGGATGCACAATATACCACCAATCCCCGCTCATACACCAAGCTGGATGCAGGCGGAAACGACCTCTCCGATTCCGCAGCCTCGTGGACAATGGTGCGGGACAATGATGCTGTCAAACAGGGGGTGAAGATATGGCCCAGGTAAAAGTGTTTTATGACCGTATAGGCAATACGCTGACTGTATGGTTTGGAAATCCGAAGGATGAGGTAATGT
>JAOZLU010000474.1 GCA_029934695.1 Desulfobacterales bacterium
TATATGCAATCAGAGACTTCCGAAGCTGTAAAAGACTTCGGAAGTCTGATTCGGTGAAAACTGGCGGGATTCACTCAGCGGCTGTGTTAAGTCTTTTCCATCAACTCATACACCTTTGCCATTGCCTCATCAAGCTTCTCCGGATTTGTTCCGCCGGCCTGGGCCATATCCGGCCTGCCGCCCCCGCTTCCGCCGACAACTGCCGCAATATCCCTGATAATGTTTCCCGCATGAAACTTGTCCGTAAGGTCCTTTGTCACCACGGCAATGAGAAGGACTTTCCCCCCGACAACACTTCCGAGGACAACAACCCCCGTCTTTATCTTATCCTTGAATTTGTCGGCCAGGTCCCTGAGCGCGGCAGGCGTGTCAACCGAAACTTTCTTGGCAAGCACTTTGACGCCCTTTACGGTTTTGATCTCCTCTTCAGCACTGTCCGCCGACCTGGCCGCCATCTTTGCTTTGAGTTTCTCCAGTTCTTTCTCCAGAGACTTCTGAGCGGCAAGGCTTTTTTCAATCCTCTGAACAAGGGTTTCCGGCTTTTCTCTGAGCATACCGGCAGCGTCCTGCACAATCTTAGAGGTTTTTTGGACATGCACCAGGGCCTCTGTGCCGGTCAGGGCCTCAATTCTTCTCACACCTGAGGCCACACTTGATTCCCCGGTGATTTTGAAAAAACCGATAGCACCGGTATGCTGGACATGGGTTCCGCCGCAAAGCTCTTTACTGAAATCGGCAAGAGAAATCACTCTCACACGGTCCCCATATTTTTCTTCAAAAAGCGCGGTCGCACCTGACTTGAATGCAGCCTCAGCATCCATTTCCTCTTTTTGAACTGCCACATTCTCACGGATTCGCTCATTGACAAAGATTTCGATATCGTTCAAAGTCTCTGTGTCAACCTGTGAGAAATGCGTAAAATCAAAACGGAGCCTCTCTGGCGACACAAGGGAGCCGGCCTGTTTTATATGGTCGCCCAGAACTTTGCGAAGGACAGCATGAAGAATATGGGTCGCAGTGTGATTGCGCGCGGTGGCATCACGCCTGATCCAGTCAACTGTCAGCCTTACCCTGTCTCCATTTTTAATGGATCCGGAAAGAATTTTCCCCTTGTGGATGATCAGCCCTGTGGGGTCCTTTATCGTACTGAAAACATCCATTTCAAGATTCTCGGAAGTGATCCTGCCGATATCTCCGACCTGTCCGCCGGCCTCTCCGTAAAAAGGTGTCATTCCCGTCACAACCTCGATCTCAGTTCCTGACGATGCCTCCTGAACCTCATTGCCGTCTTCTACCAGAACAAGAACATTTGACTTGTATGAGAGATTGTCATACCCCACAAATTTGGGTTTTATCCCCTTTGCCGAAAGATTCTTGTACGCATCGCTGACTTTGGAAAAAGTGGCCACAGATCTGGACTGCTCACGCTGGCGATCCATGTTGTCGTCAAACCCTTCCATGTCAAGGGTCATCTGTTGATCCCTGACCACGTCCCGCACAATATCCACGGGGAATCCGTAAGTGTCATAAAGTTTGAAGATAACATCCCCCGGGACTTCCTTCCTGGCATCTGCCTTCATCTCCGAAAGGGTGTCATTTAAGAGTCTGAGACCGGTATCCAGAGTTTCTGAAAAACGGATTTCCTCGTTTCTGATCACATTGGTGATAAACGCCTCTGCTTCTGAAAGTTCCGGGTAAGCCGGTTTCATAATATCAAATACAACACCTGCGGTGCTGTGAAGAAAAGGTTTTGTCAGACCGATGTTCCGGCCATAGCGAATCGCCCGCCGCATGATGCGGCGCAACACATAACCCCTGCCTTCGTTAGAAGGAAGTATGCCGTCGCCGATAAGAAAGGCCGCTGCCCTGCTGTGATCCGCGATCACCTTCATGGCAACATCACTTTCAGCAGATTCTCCGAGCTCCTTTTCGGAAAGCTCCTCAGCTTTCCGAATAATGGGAAGAATGAGATCCGTATCATAGTTCGTGGGCACATCCTGAAGAATTGAAACCACCCGTTCAAGCCCCATTCCGGTATCAATACTCGGTTTGGGGAGCGGCGTCATTTTCCCTGACGCGTCCCGGTTGAACTGCATGAAAACCAGATTCCATATTTCAAGATATCTGTCGCACTCACACCCGATTTTGCAGTCAGGCTTTCCGCATCCGAAGCCCTCGCCCCGGTCGAGATGGATTTCAGAACATGGCCCGCACGGGCCTGTGTCTCCCATTGACCAGAAATTGTCTTTTTCTCCGAATCGGACAATCCGGTCCGTGGGCACACCGATATTCCTGTGCCAGATATCATGCGCCTCGTCATCGTCAAGATAAATCGAAACCCATAATTTGTCCGCCGGCATGCCATATCCGTCTGTGAGCAGGTCCCACCCGAACTCAACGGCCTTCTCTTTGAAGTAATCCCCAAAGGAAAAATTGCCGAGCATCTCAAAAAAGGTGTGATGCCTCGCAGTATAACCGACATTTTCCAAGTCGTTATGCTTTCCTCCGGCCCTGACACATTTCTGGGACGTTGTCGCCCTGACATAGTTTCTGGCCTCTTCGCCCAAAAACGTGCGCTTGAACTGCACCATTCCTGCATTGGTAAACAGCAGCGTGGGATCATCCTGAGGAACAAGAGATGAGCTTCTTACAATATGATGGTCATGTTTTTTAAAATATTCAAGGAATTGCCTGCGTATGTCGTTCCCTGTCATGGATACTCCTTATGGAATTGAAAATTTTCGTAATACCAATTTTCACTCTTCATCTGTTATCGTAAATTCCGGATTTCAAAAGTTTTTGAAACTTCGGAAATCTTCAGACAATTTTCAATTTTCATCTGTTGCTGAGTTTTTTTTCTGCTCTGCCTGCATGACGGCGTCCTTATCTTTGCCGATTCCCATGACCTCTCTGACTTTGAGAAGCGCGGAATCATAAGTGGAAGGATGCTCCTGAAAGTATTTCTTTACATTTTCACGTCCCTGACCGATTCGCTCTCCTCCGTAAGAGTACCAGGAACCGCTTTTATCAATGACATCAGCCTCGACCCCCATATCAAGAAGGTCTCCTGTCCGGGATATTCCCTCACCATACATGAGATCGAATTCAGCCTCCCTGAACGGCGGTGCCATTTTGTTTTTCACCACACGCACCCTTGTCCGATTTCCCACGATTTCCTGACCATCTTTGATGGCCCCCTTTCCCCGGATATCAAGCCTGAGAGAAGAGTAGAACTTGAGCGCATTTCCGCCAGTCGTGGTTTCAGGAGAGCCGAACACGATACCTATTTTCATGCGGATCTGATTGATAAAAATCACCGCGGTCATGGTTTTGCCGATGGCACCGGTCAATTTTCTCAATGCCTGTGACATGAGTCTGGCCTGAAGTCCCATGTGGGCATCTCCCATCTCCCCTTCGATTTCCGCACGAGGAACAAGTGCGGCAACGGAATCAATTACTATAACGTCTATAGCACCGCTTCTTACGAGCATTTCCGCTATTTCAAGCGCCTGTTCCCCTGTATCGGGCTGAGAAACCACAAGCTCATCGCAATTGACGCCCAGTCTTCTCGCATAAGCAGTGTCAAGGGCGTGCTCGGCATCAATAAAAGCAGCTACCCCTCCCAGTTTCTGAGCCTGTGCAACTGAATGTAATGCAAGGGTTGTCTTGCCGGATGCTTCCGGCCCGAAAATTTCTGTGACCCTGCCTCTGGGAATCCCGCCGATGCCCAGGGCCTTGTCAAGCGCAAGGGAGCCTGTCGGTATGATGGGAACATCCACAATGGGTTTGCTTCCCAGCTTCATGACAGAGCCTTTGCCAAATTGGCGCTCAATTTGCGCCATGGCGGTGTCCACCGCCCTATCTTTGTCCGATGACATATTCATCCTCCTGATTTTAAAGAGTTGAAAGTTATTTTAAATAAATCCCAAATCCCAATATCCAAATCCCAAATAAATCCCAATGGCAAATTCCGGTCATTGAGATTTGAGGTTTGAGATTTATTTGTCATTTGGTTATTGAGATTTGAAATTTCTATTTAAGCCATTTGTCATATATTTCCTGCCAGGTTCCGTTCATGATCGCCAGATGCAGCCATTGATCCACGAATGCCTTGAAAATCATGTCACGGGGCATCAGGTAACCTTTTTCCGAGTAGGTGAACGGCTTGTCCGGATGAACCGCTACCAGTGCGGGACGCAGTTTTTGCTGAAGGACTGTCTCAACCGCATCGGTGATCATCAGGTCCGCCTTGCCTTGAACGATTTGGTCAAAAATCGTGACGTTGTCATCATATACGATGATTTCAGCCTGCTTGATTTTTGCCCTGGCAAATTTTTCATTGGTTCCCCCGGGATTGACAATAATTTTGACCCCGGGTTTGTCGATTTGTTCCAGGGTTTGGAATTTTTCCGCATTTTCCTTGAGTGTGATCGGTGCCTTTCCGTCTTTAAGATAGGAAATGCTGAAAAGGCCGGTTTTCTGGCGTCCGAGATTGACGGAAATGCCGCCCATGCCGATATCGAATTTTCCGGCCTGGAAATCTTTCATCAGGTTCGGCCAAGATGTTTTCACAAACCGGACTTTGACACCCAGCGATTTCCCGAGTTCACGGGCCATGTCAATGTCAATGCCTTCAAATTTTTTCGATTTCGGATCGAAATAGGTGAAGGGTTTGTAATCGCCACAGGTGCCCACAAGGATATGGCCGCGGGTCAGTATCCCGTCCAGCAATGAGGCCCGCACCGGTGCGGTCTGCATCTCTTCTGCCAGGGGCGAAGAGACTGTGAAGATCGCCGCAAGCAGCATGGTGACAAAGAATGTGACAAATCGGTTTCCTTTTACGTTTCTCATACTTTTCTCTTTTTTTAAAATGTTTAAATTGTTAGGGCTTCCAACATTTTTGTCGGTCCCCAGTGTTCACCCTGCCCAAAATGCTCGTCTAACCTAAAATGCTCGCCTGGGATTGACAAATCCCAGGACGGCAACTTCTTTTTCCTTCTCTTCCCGTCCTTTTCTTATCGCAACTGCCAGTTCGTAACGCTCATTCATCAGCGACTCCTCCCGTTTATGTGCCAGGATGCGTGTCCTCTCATCTGCGCTCAGGGTTTCCAGAGCGGTGAATGCCCTGTGAATCAGCGGATTCTCATAATGAGTTCTCATGGTTCCCTCCTTTTCCTTGTGGGCATGGTTGAAAAAATGCAGCCACTCTCCCAGCCTGTTCCGGAATTTCAGAGTTTTTCCCGTTTTCTTCTCAAACTTGGGAAATTCGATCAGATGCAGTGTCATGTCCTCTGTCAGCAGCAGTTCCGGATGATTCTCCTCCCTCAGCCCGAAACAGAAATGGAAATCATCATATTCCGGGTATTCGTCATAATCGAGAAAATGGATGCCGATCACGGGCATGAGCTTTCCGTAATCCTTGCCGGATGCGAGCTGGTTTGTGGATAATTTCAAATCCCAAATCCCAAATCCCAAATCCCAAATCCCAAATCCCAAATCCCAAATC
>JAOZLU010000475.1 GCA_029934695.1 Desulfobacterales bacterium
AGCAGAACGTTGCTCGGAACCACCGGAATTTCATTGCCGGTTCTGCTGTCCGGCCGAGTTTCGCGGCGTAATCTTCGTAAACATTCTTATCCAAGGCAGAAGGCACTCTTATAAAGCGCGGGGCATACCCATAATAATCTGCCACAAACGGAACCGTTGCCAGGCGATAAGTGTCCTTATCAGTAAGAAGATCCCACATATACTACTTTCTGGTGACAATTCCGGCAGGATTTCTCGGGTCGATTATACCATCATCTTTTATGGGAGCATCATCAAGGCTGGGAAAGGGATAATCCTCGTCGGAGATCGTATCATCACTGAAGAAGTTGGCGTTTGTGTATTCCGCCAGGCCCACAGTGCTGAACCTGACTTTGTCCAGCTCATAAATGCCGAGTGTGACTTCCGGATTTCTCCCGTCATATCTGTACTGACTCGTGTCGAAGAGATTGGCAACCGGCACACGGGCAAGCGGATTTATGTCCCTGAGAAGCGATCTGTCAAGAAAGACGGGCGTATATTTTGAAAGATCGTCTGTCACTTTTATATTCTTCAGCGCCCATAACTCATATCCGGCAAGATGCGCATCATTCCTGGCATGGTCAGGAACCGACATGTCCCCCACCAGATGCATTATCTGCCCGAGTCCCCTGAAAGTGTCCGCAAAAGCGTCGTCCCTGTCGTTTTCTCAGGACGATGTGAGTGTGTTGTAAAAATATTCCCTTATATCATACCATGAATAATATCCTCCGATCCACTGGGTCCCGGGAGGTTCCTGCGCCCATTGAAGAGCGGATTCTCCCAACTCCACACCCAGGATGTTGTAACCCAGCATGGTCAGCGGATCGTGATAATGATTGAAGGAACGGATGTAAGGAAGAGTCTTGGGAGGCAGATCCTCCCATTCCCCGCCTTCTTTGATCCAGTCTTCAACAGTCTTTGTTTCCTCATACTTGACCGATCCCCTTTCAGCCCTGAACTTCTCTTCGATCCCATCCGGAAAATTCAGTCGTTTTTTCAGATAAGAACTCAGCGGGAAGCCTACGTTTTCATCAAGAATAAATTCGTTGATCAGCTCATGGGTGGGCGTTTCAAGAGCGAACAGAAACGGGCTGTTCAACAGACAAAAAATAAACAGAAACGACACACTCTTACAAAACTTCTCCATTTTTAATTGCTCCTTTCATTCTTCGGATACAGCCATTCATTCTCTTTTTCAATCATCTCATGCAGCAGAGGCCATTCACTTTCAGGAAAATCTATTGATACCCGTCTGGCCTTTCTTCTTTCCTCCCACGTCTTCGCTTTCGGCAGTCTCACGACCCCGAAAGTCACCGGCACCATCTTTGATCCCTCATACGGAATATAGTCCTCCAATTCTCCCTCCTTTCCAAAGTTTTTTTTCAAAAAAAAACTTTCTGTGCCGTCACCGGGAAACACGGACTTTCCTGATACTTCGGAAAGCTTCGGTATCCGGGTCTGAAAATGACAAACCTTGTGGGCCATCCCTGTGAGAGCGGATTTATGATTGTAAGATATGAGGGGATGCGGAAGTCTCCGTTCCTGTCGGTCAGGGTCTCTCTCACCCCTATCATGCCGCTGTCTCCTCCCAGCACCGCCACGATCACACGGGTGATCAGATGTCTTGCAAGCGTAAACTTGGAATACATGGCGACAACAGCCGCCCCCTCCACGGGTTTTCCGGTTTCGGCATCCAGCACCCTGCCCCTGAACGCGGGTCTGTAAAAAATAAACCAGCCCGGAAGGGCCAGGTTCATCAGGAAGGTGAAACACGCAAACCCGATAAATACCATCATACATTTTTTCCTGAATCTCAGAAGGCTCTTATTTTCCATAATCCGTCCTCATCCTTTGCAAATATAAGGTAATAGGAATATGTCTTCTCATCTCCGACTTTTCTCAGATCATATTCAACAATATTCTCCCCCACTCTGACAAGCTGAATATCAGCAATATCCCGGGCCATCTGCCCCAGAACGTCCCCCGGAAGAGCGGCAAACAGTTCCCTGAAAGGTTCCCTCACCCGGCTGACAAAATACCGGGCTGCCTTGTCAACCTCACTCACAGACAGAAGGTCTTTCATCTCATACCACCTCGCACTCAGGAGGGCATCCAGGCTCTCCTTTTTCATAACCGCCACCGCCACGCTGCCCGTGTGAATGTTGCCCGATGCATTCTCAGCCTCAGCGGTGAAAAGATATATCCCCTCTGCCCGCATCCGCACTTTGTACTCCCTGTGATGGGAACTGTGCCGAGTAACAAAATTGATTTACAAATATCCTGAAGCAGGTGCAAATCTGCGCTTTGACAAACCAGTCCTATGCAAATAATGTGCCAATAGAGGATGATAAGCTCTTTAAATTTTCTCATATTCAGCAACTTGCACCAGATTTGCTACAATATATAATGTAAGTCACTGATAGTAAATATAAAAAATTAAGACATGAATACTTGGACAAAAAATAATATAATTATACTATTCTTATTGACACAAATGTCAACAGAAAATAAACTTGTTTTACCAAAATAAATGTTATGACAATTAAAATCCACTGCCACTCGCACATGCCGGATTGGCAAATCCGGATGTCCCCCCTTTTATATAAAGCGGCTGTCTTATATTATTTTATTCTGTTGACAAGTGTATAAGAGGTCGTATATGCTGAATATAAAAGTGAAGAAGGTTTTAAAATTCACAGAAGGTAAAAAAAATGAGGATAAGCCCCGGAAGTCTGGCTCTTTCCCCGGGCGAGACCGGAACCATAGAAGTGGGCGGTGGCAGATATCCCTATGAAAGCGCTATCAGCAGCGACGAATCCGTGGCGACCGCGTCCCTGAACGGACAAACAGTGACAGTGAGAGCCGTGGCGGAGGGAACTGCCGAGATAGATATTCATGACAGTGACGAATATTCGGGAACGGTTGATGTTACGGTGACAACGGCCGGACAGGCTCAGAATCCGGACGACGTGAATTCAGATGATGACGACGCTAATCCGGGCGATTCGGATGAGGTCATTGTGACCGACAATGTGCGGGTTCTGGAAGCGTCCGCAATGGAACATCTCACATACACTTCCGAAAACAAAGACGAACTGATTTTCGGGTCACAGGCGGAACAAGTCTCCGATCTGAAACCGGATGACATCATTGTCAGCGGTGAAGGAGAAGGATTACTTCGTAGGGTTATTTACTTGGAAAATTCCGAGGATCAGATTGTGGTCCGCACCTCGGAAGCCTCGCTGACAAATGTTTTTGAAAAATGCAATGTGAGCTTCAGCGGAACCCTGAATCCTGACGATATCGAAAGCTCCGACAGTCGCTCGGAACGCAACCGTCCGAGAAGGATTTCGGAGGAATTTCTGCAAAGCATATCCATAGAGCAGGACGGCGGGGTTTCCCTCACCGGTTCGCTGTCGTTCCGGACCGAACTGGATATTCAGATCGTAATCGAAGATTTCCATATGGAATATTTCAAGGCCGCGGTTTCAATGACCGAAACCGCCGCGCTGAAACTCAGAGCCGATTATGAGATGAGCATCGGTATTGAGAAGGAACTGGCAGATTTCCGTCTGAGGCCAATTGTTCTATGGGCTGGCGGCATTCCCATCGTCATCACGCCCGTCATCCGCATTGTGGGGGGAATTCAAGGGCATGTCAATATGGAAGTTGAAACGAGTGTGACCCAGAAAGCGACACTGACCGCCGGAGCCGAATACAGGAATCAGCAGTGGAATGACATTTCCGATTCTTCAAATGAATTCGACTTTTCGCCACCCGCTCCCACTGCCAACGCGGATGCCAAAGGATATGTGGGAGCCGCGCTTGATTTCCTGTTTTACGGTTCTGCCGGTCCCTATGTGAATGCATATCCCTATCTTCGGGCACAAATTGCCTTGCTGAGTTCACCCTGCTGGGCATTGTACGGAGGAATTGATGCCGGTGCCGGTGTGCGGGTGAAGCTTCTTGACAAAGAAATGGCGGATTACGGGAAATCGGATATGATCAGCCTTGAAGAGTTGCTGAAAAAAGCCGGAACGGACGAAGGCACATCCATAACCTCCCCGGAAAACGGCTCGGAGTTCGATAGCGGGGATCTGATTTCCTTTTCCTCCAGAAATGATGATATCTGCGGTTTTGAATATCTGACCTGGACATCCAGCATTGACGGGCTTATCGGACAGGGAAGCAGTGTTTCCAGAAGCGACCTGTCCGTTGGCACCCATCTCATTTCTTTGTCGGGAGAGCATTATCTGAATCCCGAACTCAAAAGGGGCGATCAGATTCAGATAACTGTGAAAGAGGATGTCAAATATTGTTATGATCTTCAGGAGGTATGTCGAAGTTATGGAGATGAACTGATGCTGTCTTCATGTCTCTGTTGGACTTTTCCGGATAGCGATGAGAAAATTTCTCAATTTGTCAGTGCCTGCGAAGCTATGAATGGAGAACCCGTAGTTGCTTTGGGTGTGCAATGTTCAACCGATGCTGAATATCCTCCAGAGGATTAAAGATATCGGATTCTTATTTGCAAAAGTGAAACAAATATAATTCCGTATTGAAGATAACGCGAAGGGTAACGGTTCCTAAATTCTATACTTTGGCAAAACCGCCCTTTAATATCGTCTAACTTTGCGATTATATATAAGTTGTGGCATGTCGTATCTTCGATTTGCACTAATTTTGCTCCCAATAACCTGATGTGTGTGCAATTTGGTTAAATTAAAAAAGAAGCCCAGAAAGCCTGACAAATCAGTACGAGAAGTGCTTTATGACTGGAACGGTGAGGAAATCCTGCTCACCCACAGCGTCTTTTCCCGTCATATAGCAGAAGCGGCCCATGATGAGGCTTATAAATATTACGAAACACTGAAAGCGGAGATAGCAAAGCCTGAATCTGTCAGAATAAGCAAGACCAGCAGACGTACAAGAATCGCAAACATAAAACTTGCGAACAGAAGGCACGAGTACCTGAGAGTCGTCATCAGATACGGGGATATCTGGCGAAGACTGCTGGGAAAGAGAAATTACATTCTGACTTTTTACGGTGCTGATTCTCCGATCGGGGGAGAGGATGTATGTCTGAAAAAATGACAAATAACTATGAATCCCGGATAAAAATCGAAAGGGACAGGGAACTTGATCTGTTCATAGCGCATGTCAGAGAGATAACAAACCCTCTGGAAACCCGGGTTGTTCCTCTTTTTGACGGAAACATTCTTTTCAAAATCGATTCTGTCACGAATGAGCCTGTACAGGTCTTCATATATGATTTTTCCGTTGTGCGCCGCAAGCTTCTGACGAAGCTGGTTTTTGTTTACACAACGGGTGCTGTTGAGAATTGGATCAGTATGCTGATAGCCGCTTTCAAAGCGGGGAAAAAAACAGATACACTCGCACCTGTAAACTCTTGTTAAAATTTTATGGACGGCTGGGAAATAACCGACGATCCGTATGTCATTTCTTACGGTGAACGGTTTC
>JAOZLU010001040.1 GCA_029934695.1 Desulfobacterales bacterium
CCCATATATTTGCGATATCATGCAGTCTGAAACGGAAAAATCCTCCTGATTTTTCCGTCTGTCATAAAACAGTGCATGGAAGCTGTGTCCCAGATTTCTGATTTTCTTTTGTCAGGCCTGCCCGCTCAGATGCGCTGAACCTGATGTCGGGCAGGGTTTGCAGCCCCGTTTCCGTTCCGGCAGTTTATCTCCTGCCATAATTCTTCAAATCTTTTCCTGAATATGTCAGAAGGCACATGAGGAGATATCGGCTCATATTTTTTCAGTTCCTCAAAGAGTTTCTCCTTTGAAAACCCTCTGATCTCACTCAGAATGAGTCTGGCATCGTTTATATCTTCTTTCCTTCGGAAAGCATGGATTTTATGAGCAAGCAGTTCTTCCCACTTTGCCGCCCTCAGTCTGAGATGGCTGTGTCTGAATATAATCACATCGGATTCGGTTTCCAAACCGAAGAAACTTATACTGTCGTTAAGCCACTCATCCGGTAATTTCAACTCCGAAGCCACCTGATTTATCAGGTCTTTTAATAATTCACGGTCTGCCGGACTGTCCGGGAAAACAGCATCGACATCCTTTGTCATCTGTCGTGACCTAAAGTAAAAAAGGCTTATCACGCCTCCGCCGACAGTCAGATCGAATTTCTTATTTCGCTGTTCAAGTAATTCACCTAATCTTTTCAGCGCTCTGTCAATTTTGTGCTTTGATATTTTCATCAGTATCT
The DNA here is from genome assembly GCA_029934695.1 of Desulfobacterales bacterium. GTDB lineage: Bacteria > Desulfobacterota > Desulfobacteria > Desulfobacterales > 4be13 > JAOZLU01. Next base: position 722 of record JAOZLU010001040.1, read on the forward strand.
TCAGACGAAGAACATGAACTCCCCGGGAGCAAAGATATTCCTTTTTTCAAAAACAGGCGAGGGATAATCCTCGAAATATTTTCTGTAAGATTCTTCCACAACTGAAAAACCCGGTTCGTAAGGCGGCACATCCTCACACCATGCAGGAATTTTCTCCCTGCGATTTTTAGGAGGGGAATTCCACAGATCTGCCATTCTTTCCACAATACAGGCTTTCAACGCATAACTCAGAGAATCTTTGTCTTCAGGATCTTCTATTCCCCGGAGTCTCCACTTTTTTCGCCAGAAGTGCTGAACTTCGTCCCATAATTCCACTTCGTCGTTGATTAAAACAGCGATGACCATTCTTTCCAGGCATTTGAAAGATGTATCGTTTTCCATATCATTTTCATTCTTATCACTGAATTTATGATTTTCCAACTTTTCACCCTTCACCTTTAATCGTAAGCCCAACAGTGTTGATATATGGAAAAATTTCCATACAGCACCTATAATACGATGTAAAACTTTCCACCTGTGATGACACAGCACAATATGGAAAATCCCCTCCGAATTTTCCATTCAAAACCTAATATCAGTTTACATGACGGAAATCAAGGAAAAAAAATATACAGAGCGCATGGAAAATTCCCGCACTTTTTCCCATATATTTGCGATATCATGCAGTCTGAAACGGAAAAAGCCTCCTGACTTTTCCGTCTGTCACAAGACAATGCACGGAGGATGTGTCCCAAATCTCTGATTTTTTTTGTCAGGCCCGCCCGCTCAGATGCGCTGAACCTGATGTCGGACAGGGTTGCG
>JAOZLU010000055.1 GCA_029934695.1 Desulfobacterales bacterium
CATAAGAGTATCCTTAATCTGTTTCAGATTGTCCAAACTCTGTTTTGTACATAAACATCATAATTGATGGTCTGTCAAGTGCCTTTCTGTATCTGAGCAAAAAAAATCTTCAGCCATGCGGCCCGGGGTTCCGTTCCTCAGGCCGGACAGTGTGCCGCCGGAGTTCCGGGACTGACACTGCGGGCATTTCTGTGCTGCTCAATGTGCATACGCAGAATCTCATTGATATTTGCCTGATAATCGGTGCTTTGGGATATGACCCAGTCATAAATATCCGTATCCAGCCTGATGCTGATCTGAACTGACGGCCCGGGCATACGCAGGACAGCTCTTTCCAATTCTTCGTCTGTCGAAGGCGGATCATCTGAATAGTCAATTCCGCCGTCTTCCGATGAGTCAAGATAGTCCCAGTCTGTCCCGGACTGTTTTTTCATATTTTTCTCTTTCATGCCTGTTTGCCTTTCTGACAGAAATAATGCGGACAGCCCCGCTGTCCTCTCTTTCGATTCGGCGCAGATTGTCAATCAGAATATCGGTGTCCACCAAATCTTTATTTGTTCCAGAATGAAATTTCAGACCTTCATCCGATACCTTAATATAACACCCATCATTTTACAATACACAGAGAAACTTTTTTTCTTACATTTTTTATCCGAACCGGTGAAATCATATTTCAGCACACCGCCCTGCTGCCGGAGTGCGGAAACAGATCGCAACATTCTTTTGTGCCACTTCCCCGCAGAAGCCCGGACTGGCTTGAGATGTCTGCAAAGAGGTTCATGAGGATGCCTCCTTTCTGTTTCGGGTTGCCCGAATCTCAGGGCATATTACTTAAATGTTTCCCGAAATTTTGTTTCTGATCTGTAAACCCCTGTCAGACAAGGGTTCATGAGTTGAGACTATTCTTTTTCTGTATCTGTAACAGATCGAATTCCTGGGATTTCTGACAGCACCTCCCTCAGGAACCTTTGTATTCCCCTGAAAAAGCGAATTGAGACGGTTTTCAAATGATTTGAATATTTCTGAAAAATTGTCAGAACAGACCTGTTCCATAAATTTAATCCGTCAGTGAGACGTATTCATTTTTTCCGGCGTACTTGTTCATTCCTTTTTCGATGGCCTTCAGCAGTTCCGTGTTCCCCCGGAATTCCTCCCTCACTTCCCTTGTGAATTCCTCCCTCTCCACAATGTCCTCATCTTCAAGAGCAGTGATATTAATCCATAAATCCGCCGGATTTTCGGGACCCTCGGTGACGCTGACAAATTCCGTATCCGGGAATTGCTGCTGCATTTCACTGAAAAAGTTCTGAATAAGTTCTTTCTGTTTGAAGTTTATCATTTCAAAATCTCCTTTTCAACAAATCCTGTGAGTTCTTCTGACAGGGAAAGTCTTTTGTAAGCTCTTTTCCTGCTGACATCCTCACTGCTGTAATCTGCCTGATTCCTGACAAACTGCAGATCAGGCAGGCAGGATCTGAATCGGGACGGATAAACTTTCCGTCTTTTTATCAGCTCACCGCTGAAATCAGCCTGCACCTGACCGTGATTAATCTTATCCCGTTTTATTCCCCTGTGGGCAAGTGCTGCGACAGCCGCGTGCAATGCCGCATCATAAGTCCGGTTCGCACAGGCATTGTAAAGCCCGTTTTCAAAACAGATCCGGGCAGCAGTGAGATTTTCTTTTGCCTTGGCTGAAAATTCGGTTTTCATATTTTACAGGTCCGGGCGTGTTTCTGATGATTGTCTGATTTTTTGGGAAAATCAAGCATTTTCTTCATAATATTTGCAGAGGGATTCATAAGAGTATCCTTAATCTGTTTCAGATTGTCCAAACTCTGTTTTGTACATAAACATCATAATTGATGGTTTGCCAAGTGCCTTTCTGCATCTGAGCAGAAAAAATCTTCAGCCATGCAACCCGGGGTTTCGTTCCTCAGGCCGGGCAGTGTGCCGCCGGAGTGCTGAAATGAAAATTAAGCACAGCCAAAGACCGATGTTCCGAACAATTTTCGGCATCCTTCATATACAGAAGCCGGAAAGGGTTTACATTTTTTATGAATTGAAGAACCGTTCTGTTGCAAAGTGTGAACTGACATGCCTTCTGTCCGGCTTTTCACAACACCTCATTCTCTGTGTGCGGGACAAAAAGTTCAGGTCGTGGCAAAGCCGGTATGTATACGCATCTCAGGGTGGCGGAAACCGAGCACGATGTCCTCTCTGGGAACACCGGCCCACAGCAGATCGTCGGCGACCCCGTCTTCCGTGTCATCATGCTGAATCCAGATTTTTCCGTCAATCACTTCCATATGAATGGGAGAACGGTGGATGTATTTTTTGTCCTGCCAGTGATGGGAAAAATAGCGGAAAAACCTGCTGTTTTTATTATAAAATTTTGATTTTATTCTGAAATTTTGTGATAAAAAAATATCCCCGTTCATTGTGACAATCAGGGTTGACATCTTCAGCAACAATCTGATAGAAATAATCCTGATTATAATGGATTTAGGTGAGTCCTGTGAACGTGCCCGTAAACTTGAACTTGAACTTGGACTTGGACTTGAACTTGAATCCTAACGTGAATATTCATTTACGATCACGTCTCAGTTCACGTTCACGTTTAAGTTTAAGGCTCCCCTAAATACGTTATAATCAGAAATAATCTTTTAAAAAGAGATTCACAATATAGTCGGAAACCCAGTTCATATCAACAACCTTCTGTTCATTTACAGAGCGTTATATGGGAGATTAGTTATCATGGGAATGACCCTGACGGAAAAGATTCTCGCGGCTCATGCGAGACTTGATCGCACGGAGCCTGGCGATCTGATCAATGCAAAAGTGGATGTCGCGCTTGGAAACGACATCACCGCGCCCATTGCCATTGACCAATTTTATAAAAGCGGCGCAAAAGGCGTTTTTGACAAAAGCAGGGTGATACTTGTTCCGGATCATTTTGTGCCAAACAAGGATATAAAATCCGCGATGCAGGCAAAGAAACTTAGGGAGTTTGCCAGAGAACAGGAACTCGAATATTTTTTTGACGGCGGAGAGATGGGAGTGGAGCACGCGCTTCTTCCTGAAAAAGGACTTGTTCTGCCGGGAGAGCTTATCATCGGTGCGGACAGCCACACCTGCACTTATGGTGGTCTCGGGGCCTTTGCCACCGGCGTGGGAAGCACAGACCTTGCCGCGGCAATGATTACCGGGGAAGTCTGGCTCAAAGTCCCGGAAACCATCAAATTTGTCTATAAAGGAGAACTCGCCCCCTGGGTTGAGGGCAAAGACCTGATTCTTTATACCATCGGAGATATTGGCGTGGATGGAGCATTGTATAAGGCCATGGAATTCACAGGCCCGGTAATTCAGGAGCTTGGCATGGCCGGTCGGCTCACCATGGCGAATATGGCCATAGAAGCAGGGGCCAAAAACGGAATCATAACGGCGGATGAGATAACCGAGGGATATATCTCCGACCGTGCGGTGCGTGAATATGAATTCTTCAAGAGCGATGAAGACGCTGAATATTCTGAGATAAAAGAATATGATGTGGGAAATATCGAACCCCAGGTGGCATTTCCCCATCTTCCTGAAAATACGAAGGGTATCAGCGAAGTGGGAGAAATCATTCTGGATCAGGTGGTTATCGGCTCATGCACAAATGGAAGGATAGAAGACATGCGCTCTGCCGCGTCTGTCCTCATGGGAAAGAAAGTTGCAAAAGGGACGCGTCTGATTGTGATCCCTGCCACGCCGCTTATTTACAGAACAGCTCTGGATGAAGGAATGTTTGACATATTTCTGGATGCAGGGGCAATTATCAGCCCTCCGACCTGCGGGCCTTGTCTCGGAGGACACATGGGAGTTCTCGCAAAAGGAGAACGGGCCGTGGCCACGACCAATCGGAATTTTGTAGGCCGCATGGGACATCCTGAAAGTGAAGTCTATCTCGCCAACCCCGCGGTCGCTGCGGCATCTGCTGTATTGGGAAAGATCGGAGGACCGGGAGAGCTTCAGTGATCAGTGTCCGGTGAACCCCATGTATGCTCCAGGCGGGATTGACGATCATTCAAGTCTTTGACAGCGTGGAATGGTGGTTCGGATTTGTCAATCCGAACCGAGCGACAGCGGGTTTTGCCGGATATTTACATATAAACCGCCATGAAAGTTTTACAGTTTTTCTTAAAACTTAAAACCTGAAACTTTCATATAAAGGAATGTATAAGGAATGTATAATGAAGATTACAGGAAATGTATGGAAATTCGGGGATGATGTGGATACAGATCTCATCATACCTGCCAGATATCTGAACACCAGTGATCCAAAGGAACTTGCAAAGCACTGCATGGAGGATGCTGACCCGGGGTTTGCAGGCAAAGTCACAACAGGGGATATTATTGTGGGAGATAAGAACTTCGGGTGCGGGTCTTCACGGGAACACGCACCCATTGCCATAAAAGCCGCGGGGGTGTCCTGCGTGATCGCCAAAAGCTTTGCCAGAATCTTTTACAGGAACGCCTTTAACATGGGGCTTCCTATTCTGGAATGTGAGAACGCAGGGGTATTTAAAACAGGAGAAAAACTTTCTGTTGACTTTGATACCGGAGAAATTGTCCTTGCAGAATCTGGAAAATCATATTCGACAAAACCGATTCCGCCGTTTATGCAGGAGCTTGTGCAAAGCGGGGGTCTGATGAAGCATATCCAAAAACGGATAAAATAAATGCGGGACGCGGAGCGTGGGAAAATTTTCCAAGCCGAAATGGTCCGGCCTGAAGATGTGAGGGGATGAACAGTATTCTCACACAAAGCCACGAAGATCACAAAGAAAAATGTGGCCTCACTGCCGGACGGGGTTTGCAACCCCGTCCGAAACCTTGCCGCCCACTGCCGGACGGGGTTTGCAACCCCGTCCGAAACCTTGCCGCCACCCATTCATCCCATATCCTTTCAAATATGGCAAGAAGTTCCTCAAATTCCGCAATCGTCAGAGAGGTCAGTGCTGTCAGAAGTTTCTCATTCTTTTTCACATCCTCGTATCGGGTCATCGTTTATCTCCTCCTGATTTCTGATAATAGTAATAATAAAGGTATACCGATCACATGCGGAAAAATGAGTATCACAAAAAGCTGCCCGTTGCAACACTTATTTTTCTGATAATGTCTGTCTGTATGAATGACCGAAAATTAAGCGGTTACAGAATGTGACACACACAAAAGCTTATCTGACGGGCATTCCCTTATTTCCGATAATGTCTATTTTTAAAAAATCAAGTTCTTCAATTGGGAAAATCAAGATTGATTTCGCACCAAGTTTAAGAAAAAATATTGACAAAAGAGGCGAAAAGTTCGGAAAGGAGCATTTCAAATTGCAAAGATTCAGCCAACGCATGGTCCATGCCCTTTTCGTATTTCATGTCCTCAAAGATAAAGAGCCGGGACAACGGTTCATCCTTTTTCAATTTGAAGCAGGTAAGCCGAACTCTGGCAGGAAACACACTCCCAATCTTTTTCTTGCAATTAATCTCAAAGCTGGCTCTGATTAATTCTGGCTGAAAAGCAGTCATCCAGACCTGAACGGCTTGAGATGTGGAGGAAATTGCAAGAATGGAAAAAACGGCTGACCTGAAATGATCGGAAACTTATGAGCAATTACTAACTCTTTATTCTCTCCAAGCTTATAAAATTCTCGTCTGCTGAGAATTTTACCGGAAGAAATTTTTCTGTCACATATATGTTTGTCCTGCAATGGGGCGTTATCTCAGATGCTTTATATCGGGCCGAGGGAAGGAACAGTGTCAGAGGAAGCAGTTGATCTGCCAGATATTTGTCCACCGGAGCATCGCTCTCTATCTGTTTGAGAAGGTTGCCGGCGGCCTGCTTTCCCACAGACTCTGCCCTTTTCCCCCGTTCTCCCAAGCTGTCTCCCCCGAGCCGGACCGGCCATATTTCTTTTGAAAACACGGCCCAGAGCGTTATTCCGGAGCCTGGACACAGGCTGTCGCTGTATTCAGTTCTGATGGATACCGGACATTCCAGTTTCTCAAGGGCTTTTTGGGCCTGCCTGGCCTGCCTTTCCGGAACTCCTTTCAGCTTTGAGGACGCGTGGGAGATGCCTTCAATTGCCTTCAGTTCACCTCTTTTGTCAAGGTTCATTTCCGGCAATTCTTTTCTCAACTGACTGAGGCATTCTGAAAAATCCTCATAGTCGGAAAGCCTGAATCTCGGTCTGAACGTCACGTTTACTTCTCCGCCGCCTTTTGGATAATAACCTCTCCTCACAAGCTCCGATTCGCTATGGGCAAAAGGTTCGACATTTCTCAGGAGAATATTTTTGAAATAATCATAAGACTGACTCCATTTGACATCTGTCCCTCCTCTCAGAGTAATCGTGATATCCTTGCCTCCTAAGGCAGCAGGCAATAGCAATGACTGCATGAGCAACGTGATCGAACCGGCGGTGCCGATATCAACGGACAGGTTTTTTGATTCCAGTCGTCCGGGTCTGAATACCAGTTCTTGCGAATTCGGCGAATCCCCTGAAATATCAGCGTCGCACAACTGTTGAGCAGCCCTTGCCGCATGAAGATGCTGGGGCCGCAATCCCGGTTTGGAACGGCCTTTCCGAATACCTTCTATCGTGAACGCATTTCCTGTCAATGCACTCAGGGCCAGACTCGTGCGAAGTATCTGGCCGCCTCCCTCAAGAAATGAACCGTCTATTTTTATCATACATACCTCGAATATAGGTTTTAGGTTCTGAGTTTCAAGTTTTAAGTTTTAGTAAGGATGAAGCGGTTTTTATCCTTATTAAACCCAATCCCTGTAGTTAAATCTAAAACTTAGAACTTGAATTTATCTTCAATGCCTCCTCATATATCGCTTTTTTGGGGAGGCCGTATTTTTTTGCTATTCTCTTTGACAGTTCTGAAACTCTGGTCCCTGTTATTTTCAACTCTTTTTCAATTTCGCTTCTCACCATCACCATTGAAACCGCTTCCTCCCCTTGACAGCCCATTATGAGGAGTGTGCATTCGCCTTTTAGCGAAGGACGTTCTTTCAGGGTGCCAAGAATGTGGGACAGATCGCCACGCAGAAATTCTTCATGGAGCTTGGTCATCTCCCTGGCCAGTACGCCCTGGCGATTCCCCATGACCTGCATGATGTCCTCTATAAAAGCCAAAATGCGTTTGGGAGACTCATAAAATACAAGTGTCCCCGATGTACTGGCAAGCCTTTCCAGAAGTTTTAAACGCTTTCCTTTTTTCTTAGGAGGAAACCCTGCGAAAACAAAGGTGTCTGTAGGCAGTCCCGCAACACTGAGTGCGGTAATGGCAGCAGACACGCCCGGAACAGGCACGACGCATATCTCATTTGTAATGGCCTCTTTTACAAGGCGGTACCCGGGATCAGATACTGAGGGGGTTCCCGCATCCGACACCAGTGCCACAGACACCCCCCTTTCAAGCTTGTCAATCAGACTGGGTATGCGTTCCGTTTCATTGTGCTCGTGGCAGGAGACAAGTTTCGCCCTGATATTGTGGTGGGCAAGAAGCTGACCGGTATTTCTTGTATCTTCTGCCGCAACAATATCTGCTGATCCGAGGATACCGAGCGCCCTCAGCGTGATATCGTCTTTGTTCCCTATGGGAGTGGATACCACATAAAGTTTGCCTTTTTTATTATTCATCGGCTTCATTATGAAGTTTGAGTAGGGTGGGTGCAGCGAAGCGGAACCCACCTTGTGCAGATGTCTGGTGGGTTTCGCTTCGCTGCACCCTACATTTCTTGAATCGGGGATATGCCAGTTTGGATCAGACTAAATAAAGAAGCCGGATTTTCTCCGAAAATCCGGCTTCCACAGCGCATTCTCCTTACTTGGCAATCAGTTTGTCCGGAACAGAGACACCTTTTTCCTTCAGGTACTTGACCGCACCCGGATGTAACGGAATCACCGAATGCTTTGCCGCATTCTCAGGCGTTGTGTATTTGGCAAACGGATGGATTTTGATCAGGTAGTCCTGATGCTCGAAAACCGCTTTTGTGAGATCATAAATAAGCTTCTCATCCAAATCCGCATTGCAGATAAACGTATTCCACACAGTGGGCGTAAGAATATCATTCTCCTGCCCTTTGTATGTGTTCGCGGGGATACTGAATCCTGAATAAAAAGGATATTTGTCAGTGATTTTTTTTATCTGCGTCTCTGAAAAAGGGATGATATCAACATCGTGCGTTGTTGCCAGATCCATAATGGAAGATGTCGGCGGCGCAACACACCAGACACCCGCATCAATGGTTCCGTCTTTCAACGCATTGGCACTTTCGGTAAAGGAAAGACGAAATACGTTGAATGAGGAATAGGGGATGCCCAGCGCACCATCCAGAATGAGGTTGGTCATAAACTCTGTGCCGCTTCCGGGCGCGCCCACGGAAACTTTTTTCCCTTTAATGTCTCCAAGGGATTTCAGTCCCTGTTTTTTCAAAGCAACCGCATGAAAAAAATTGGGATACATGACGAACATGCCGCGTATCTTCTGGGGTTTCCCTTCGAATTTGTCAACGCCGTTGTATGCCTGGAATGCCACATCGCTCATAATCTCGCCAAACAGGGTTTCGCCCTTGTGACAGAGTTTGGTGTTCTCCACCGATGCGCCGGTCACTTCGGCAACAGCCTTGATGTCCTTTACATGCTTGTTCCAGACTTCGGCCACGCCGCCGCCGTAAGGATAATACACCCCGCCGGTTCCGCCGGTTCCAATAGAAATAAACTGGGTTTTTGCCAGACAAAGCCCGGGCATTGCCAGAAAAAGGGCAATCGCCACAATCAGACCAGTTGAAACAGATTTACGAACAAATTTTTTCATTCCTGTGAACCTCCTTTAAATTTAAGTTGTTAATATCAGACATTATCGGAAATAAGAAATGCCTTGCCAGTCCTTGTTTAATATTCATGATTCTAATGCTTTTTGTGGTCTCTCCCAGGCAATATGACATCGGATTTCAGGCTTCGACGTGAGTTCAGCCGAACGATTGAACGGATAACAAAATCCGTTTCATCCTCCGATCCGCTGTCATATTCCCGGCTGTAACCTGTCCGGAGGGTTGGCTTCCGGACCAGCTTTCAGGGCTGCAACTGGCTGAAATCACTTGCTCCGATTCCCATGAATATAAGGGCTAACACAAAAATCCGCCCATTGCAACACTTATTTTCCTGGAAATATCTGCCAATAAGAATCATCAGGATATCTGCTATTATTTTCAGATGTTGCCGCAGAAAACTGGAAGCAGTCTTGGCGTTCACCGAATTGTCTTCAGCCAGAAGAATTTTCAGATTTTTTGGAGCCTGTTCCTGTGTCATGCGCTTTTGGCGATGATCCCATGATCTGAAATCACCCTTGTGCGTGTCAAACGTGTCTGTGCTCATGATTTAATCCTCCTATTACGTCACTTTGTAAATCAGTCCCCCTTCTGCTCCCCTTGCTCCCGCGGGATTGCTGAATCCCGCAACTTGAATTCAGCAATGCAACCTGGTGAAATGGGGACGAATTTACGAAGAGCTGTGCCACACAGTTCCCTCAGAAATGCACAATGCGCTCCGCCGTCCCGATGCCCAGCTTCTCACAGAGCTGGATGGCCTCACCCGTAAATCCGCCCAGAGAGAGAAAAGCCGGCAGGACTGTCCTGCCGGGCATGTTCTCCGTATAAATTCCAACTTTTTCAGCAAAATCCTCCACAATGTTTTTGCCGATTTTTGTTTTCCATTTTTTGACTTCCACAACAATCATGCGCCCGCAGTCCGATTCCGCGACCACGTCCAGTTCCATGTTTTTTCCATTCTCACGCTGAAGGGGAACCCGCTGTCTCACATTGATGATATTCAGCCCGCATGTATCCCTCACGCCGCTGAAATAGTCTGACAGGGTAAAACGCTTTCTGGTGCGGAATGTCGTCATCAGCTGATACTCGGCAAATTTGCCGGAGAGATTGTTCAGCATCCCCCGGAGCCGTCCTGTCTCCTTCCGCAGCTCCGATATCTGTTCGTGGGCTTCCTTTTTCAGGTCAGGGACAAATCCGCTGATTTCCTCTTCAAACCGGTTCCGCAGGATCAGATTGAGCGTACCGTCCTGCAGACCCCTGAACTGAATATCGGAACTCCCCCACTCAATGATATCGGCTTCAACCAGGAGGAGCAGCTTCTTCCGGATCTCATCCGGGTCAAGATCAATATGCAGTTTCCTCTTCAGGTCCAGATGGGTCCAGTACCGGTCGGAATACTTACTGAGATGGAGAAGCATCTGCTTGGCGTACCGGTCACTGACTTTGTGCAGGGTAAGCTGAATATATTCGCTCCAGGTTTTGGACATCATGGAACGGCGGTCGGTGATCTCATAATTATATGTGCTGATCACACCCTCCTCCGTACACAGGTCCCTGTCCCTGAAGCTGCTCTGCATCACGCAGGAAATAAAAAACGGGTCGGACATGCACAGCCGGTTGATCAGGAGCGCTGTGTCATTTGTGACAGGTTCGTTATAGACTTGGGCATATTTATACACTGCCTGCATGCCCTCCTCCGGGGTGAGATACGGACTCATATACCATTCGGACAGTCTGCCGGCCTGCAGGTACTTCTCGCTGATTTCGATCAGCCATCCCACATAGGACCCGGTCACAAGCATGGGAGCGATTTTGGATTCGACAATGGAATGGAAACTGCCGGGCATGCTTTCATCCGGCCTGCCCTCACACTGCTCATTCCGGTAAACATATTGTGCGATATTCTGAAATTCATCCAGAATTACCAGAACCCGCTGATCATACACATCCGCCATACGATTCGGTGCGGAATAAGCTGTCTGCCACAATAAGTCGTGAAATCCTGCTTCCTCATCATGAAGAATAGAATCAACATCTTCAACCAGGACATCGACAGATTTTCTCAGACCGTATTCTCTGATTTTTTCCAGGGAAAGATGTTGTCGGACCAGGGTCTCATCTCTTTCCAAAAAGGAAATATATTGCGAGGCAAACGCCCGGTAGTAATCAATGGCAAACATCGGGTACCATATTTTTTTTTCCGCAATATCAAAATAGAATGGAATCACCTCTCTGTTTTCGCTCCAGAGCTGATTGAAAATACGCTGCACAAATGCTGTCTTCCCACTTTTCCGGCGGGCAAGGATGACTCTGGACTTGGACAGTTTCCTCGGAATGAAGGCAAGCCATTTGCCAAAATTTTTAAATTCTTCTTCCCGGCCGACCAGGATGCCGGGGTCTCCGATTTTTTCCTGCAGGGGATATTGCATGATTTTTATCTCCTTATTTCAGGTCTTTAAGTACCTGCATTCAGATTTACGGGATGTCATCCACGACGAATTTGCAAAGTGTTGAACTGCAGTCCTCTTAAAAATGTGCAATGCGCTCCGCCGTCCCGATGCCCAGCTTCTCACAGAGCTGGATGGCCTCACCCGTAAATCCGCCCAGAGAGAGAAAAGCCGGCAGGACTGTCCTGCCGGGCATGTTCTCCGTATAAATTCCAACTTTTTCAGCAAAATCCTCCACAATGTTTTTGCCGATTTTTGTTTTCCATTTTTTGACTTCCACAACAATCATGCGCCCGCAGTCCGATTCCGCGACCACGTCCAGTTCCATGTTTTTTCCATTCTCACGCTGAAGGGGAACCCGCTGTCTCACATTGATGATATTCAGCCCGCATGTATCCCTCACGCCGCTGAAATAGTCTGACAGGGTAAAACGCTTTCTGGTGCGGAATGTCGTCATCAGCTGATACTCGGCAAATTTGCCGGAGAGATTGTTCAGCATCCCCCGGAGCCGTCCTGTCTCCTTCCGCAGCTCCGATATCTGTTCGTGGGCTTCCTTTTTCAGGTCAGGGACAAATCCGCTGATTTCCTCTTCAAACCGGTTCCGCAGGATCAGATTGAGCGTACCGTCCTGCAGACCCCTGAACTGAATATCGGAACTCCCCCACTCAATGATATCGGCTTCAACCAGGAGGAGCAGCTTCTTCCGGATCTCATCCGGGTCAAGATCAATATGCAGTTTCCTCTTCAGGTCCAGATGGGTCCAGTACCGGTCGGAATACTTACTGAGATGGAGAAGCATCTGCTTGGCGTACCGGTCACTGACTTTGTGCAGGGTAAGCTGAATATATTCGCTCCAGGTTTTGGACATCATGGAACGGCGGTCGGTGATCTCATAATTATATGTGCTGATCACACCCTCCTCCGTACACAGGTCCCTGTCCCTGAAGCTGCTCTGCATCACGCAGGAAATAAAAAACGGGTCGGACATGCACAGCCGGTTGATCAGGAGCGCTGTGTCATTTGTGACAGGTTCGTTATAGACTTGGGCATATTTATACACTGCCTGCATGCCCTCCTCCGGGGTGAGATACGGACTCATATACCATTCGGACAGTCTGCCGGCCTGCAGGTACTTCTCGCTGATTTCGATCAGCCATCCCACATAGGACCCGGTCACAAGCATGGGAGCGATTTTGGATTCGACAATGGAATGGAAACTGCCGGGCATGCTTTCATCCGGCCTCCCCTCACACTGCTCATTCCGGTAAACATATTGTGCTATATTCTGAAATTCATCCAGGATCACCAGGAACCGCTTATCAAACAAATCAGCAAATACATGGGGCGCCGAATATGCCGTATCCCACATTGAATCATGAAATCCGCCTGCATTTCTCTCCTGTTGAAAGAAGTTGACATCATCAACAAACGGCTTAATTGATTTACTGAGCCCGTATTCCCTTATTTCTTCCAGAGAAAGATGTTTTCTTACCAATGCCTGATCTCTTTCAAGAAAAGAGATATATTGCGAGGCAAAGGCTCTGTAATATTTAACAGCAAGATTCGGATACCAGATTTTTTTTTCCGCAATATCAAAATAGAATGGAATCACCTCTCTGTTTTCGCTCCAGAGCTGATTGAAAATACGCTGCACAAATGCTGTCTTCCCACTTTTCCGGCGGGCAAGGATGACTCTGGACTTGGACAGTTTCCTCGGAATGAAGGCAAGCCATTTGCCAAAATTTTTAAATTCTTCTTCCCGGCCGACCAGAATACTGGGGTCTCCGATTTTTTCCTGCAGGGGATATTGCATGATTTTTATCTCCTTGTTTTCGGCTCATTATTCTTTGCCGTTATCCTTGAACAATTCCTGCACGATATCGAAACGATTGGTGTTCTTCAAAATATAATCCGCCTGATTATAACGGTTTCAGGTTCCCTCAAGCTGATATTCGCAGAACTTGGTGACAAGTTTCAACTTGGCGAATCCGTGCTGCCTGCTCACTCTGACAAAAAAAGCCTGCTCACGCCGAAAAAGAGCCTAGTCGCGCCGGATTGCCAAATCCGGCGCAGGTGGTTCGGATTCAGCAGTCTGAACCGAGCTTTTTCAGAAGTTCCTGATAAGCTGAGTTATGATAGCTGGCTTCCCGGCTGTAAACAGGGACAGAGACTTCCGAAGTTCAGGAACTCCGGAAATTCTGCCCCCTTAAACACAAAAAACATAAGTGACAGCATCTCCGCCATGCTCAGTTTGCCAGGAGCATGGAATGGGGAAGCTGTTTGGTCATGGTTCCTTATCTATACCTTTAAGCGCGCCCAGACTTTTGGAAAGCTCGATCAAAACACCCATCCCCTCTTTCACATCAGGATCTCCCAGTCGCCAGAACATGCCCAGTGGGCCGACAGGCTTTGCACGGGAGAGGTCCATGCTGGCCGGAAGATCCGCGGCATTGTTCAAAAGTGCCAGGGCTTCCGGTGCGGTCAGTTTTTTGAGGATGCCGATCAGCTCCGCCATACCGTCTCCGATCTGTTCCATATCCTCGGCTGTGTGGGTCTCACCGATTTTTGTCACCACATCAATGAAAACAGTTGCCATTTGGAACAGGCCCTTTCTTTCCAGGTCATCCAGATAATAAATGATCTGGGGGACGGTGGACTTCATCAGGGGCTCGGCGGTCTGTGCGAAATCAATGAAGTTTTTCAACTGATCAAGGGTGAAGTTGAGATTCCTGACATTCCGCATGGCCTTTTTGATGAGAAACAGCAGGTCCTCGATCTGGAAGTCCGACTCCACATCCGCCAGCTCCACAATGAGTGCCTGCACCGCCTCATTGACCCGGGGTGTCAGCTCTTCCCGGAGTTCTCCCATCGAACGGGCCGCTCTCGCCATGGGGGCGATCTCATTTTCCAGCCGTTCAATCCGCTCAAGAATTTGTTCTTCATTCGTCATGATCTTCCCCTCCTTATTATGGTCTGACAGTCTGCCGCACTTTGCCGGCGATGTTCATCTGAGGTTCCAGCGGCAGATCAAGCCCCTTCATCATCAGGTTCCAATAGACCCAGCGGAACATCATCTTTCCCCAGTAGTTGGAGAGGCTCTCCTGCAGCAGACTGAACGGACCCATTCCCGGGAACGGGAATTTGCCGGACAGCGGTTCGACTTTGTAACTGAAGTCGAGGAGGATGGCTTTCTCAAATCCTGATGCCAGGAAACAGGTGGCATGGCCGTCGAACTTGGGTAGCGGAGCATGGCCGTCAATTTCCCTGACAAGGTTTTCCACCAGCGTGTAGGCCATGTAATGGGCAACGGAACCGGCTTTGGAAGTGGGAACATTGGTGGTGTCCCCCACCACAAAAATCCGGTCACCCTTTTCATACTTCAGGGTATTGTTGTCCGTGGGCACGAATCCCACCGGGTCCGAAATATCGGAGTCGATCAGACATTTGTCCCCCATGTTGGGCGGTATGGTCACCAGGAGATCATATCCGACTTTCTCCCCTTTGTAAGATTCGATGGTCTTCTCATTGTCGTTGACCTGGGCGATCTCGAAATAGGGGGTAACTTTGATATTTTTTTTCGAGGCATATTCGGCAAGGGTCTTCGCGGCAACCGGTTTTGTGAAGACATTGTCGAGCGGTGTCACAAATTCGATTTCCACTTTGTCCCGCACACCCATCACCGTAAAGAACCAGTCGGCCATGAAGACAAACTCCAGCGGCGCGACGGGACACTTGTAGGGTATCTCGGCGATGTTCAGGACGATTTTCCCGGAATCAAAATATTTCAGCTTCTTACGCAGTTCAACCGCGCCGCCCAGGGTGTAGAAATCAAAGACGTCTTTCCGCCATCCGTCTGTCATGCCGTCAATTTCAGAGGGATAAACATCACATCCGGTGGCGATGACCAGCCAGTCGTATTCGTACCGGCCTTTTTCGGTCTCCACGCTTCTTTGCTCCTTGTCAATCCTGAGCACATTGTCCAAAACGAATTCAACTCCTTTGGGGATGAATTCTTTTTTCGGTCTCAGCACATCGCTTTCGGAATAGATGCCAAAGGGGATGAACAGATATCCCGCCTGATAGTGGTGTTCCTCTTTTCTGTCAATTATCGTGATTTCCCACTCTGATTCGGCCAGCTCTTTCCTGAGCATATTGGCGACAATGGTGCCGCCTGCGCCTGCGCCGAGTATCAATATTTTTCTCATCGCTAACGTCCTCCTTTGTTAAAATTAATGGGATTCTCGCCTGCAAGCAGTTTGGGCAGTGAACACTTCCCATCCTGTCCGATTCAGGATATGGCCGAAGCGCTCATCTTTTTCATTGTGTCCCATAAAATGCCGCAGGCAGTGATTAATGACTTTCAAAACATTAGCCGGAGAATATATTCCAGGAAGTTCCTTTTCCCTTCGACCCTTCGACAAACTCAGGGAAAGAAATTTAGTGAATTTTGGTGTTTTCATGTTTTAGTGATCAGAATGACATGAGTAGCAAATCACAGAATTGCACCTCCTCTAAAACCGTTATAATCAGTATGAATAAAGAATGTCCGGCTGACAAAAATCTCTTATAGACTAAAAGTGTGTGCATAGTCAAGCCTATAATCATATAATCATATTTTTTTCTGTGAATCATCATAAGTTACGTTACTGATTTTTCAGATTCTCATTTATTTTCCAAATATCCCAGTTTCCGCAGATATTTTTCATACAATGCATCATATTTGCCGTTCCCTTAATGTCCGGTTAAAGTCGTCACACACCTTCTTATCTTTGAAGCCCATCCGAGTGTTTATGTCAGGAAAGATATGGTAAAATTGAAACTGATCAGGTTTGTATTTTTCTGGGACCAGATTCTGAGGCCCCAAGAATACTCATAATCTTCTTAGATGTATATTCCCCCACATCTGCCAACCCGTCTATGGGCATAAATGTCAGGGCATTGCCCGAAAAAAGGCATGTCGCCGAAGCAGGAAACTCGTCATCTGCCTTGTAGAAAATATAGCACAGCGATATTTTTGGCAACGGACGGATCACAAAGGAAAAATCCCCTCCCACCTTTTCAGGGGCCTTTTCGCCCCCAAGCTGCTGAATAATTCGTTCTGAGGCATTCTCAATTTTCTCAACATGCGGAACCAGAATATGTTCCGTATGGGTGGCAAATGCTCCCGCATAAGCCATGCTGTCCGGGAAATCTCTGAAGGACTTTAACGGCTCTGGCACATACGGCTCCGGACTGGCATGAAGGGCATAAAGGGAAATCAGTATCCCGGTCACGCCAGCCTGGTTTTCTTTGCCGAGGATGATTCCCTCCGGCCCAATCCGGCATTTTTCGCCAAATGCCTCAAACACAAACTGATCTCCTTCCCGGTCAGCAGGCAGAGTCCCGGCCAGATCATCATCTGGAAAATTTTTGTAAAGCTTATCCAGATTGTCACGGACTATTTTCGCATAATTGTCAGACACTGATCTTTTCCCTTTCCCCTTTTGCAAGGATAAAATACAATACTCCCGAAACAGCCATAGAGGGAATGGAAGCCCCCACAGGATATTCCATAATTGCAATAAACTCAAAAACAACAAATCCGACGGCCCATGATGCCAGGGCCCGGATATTAAATCCTTTGTAATACCAGTATTCCCCGCCGACTTTGTAAATTTCCTCCAAATTCAGCCTGCGTCTGCGAATGAGAAAATAGTCAGTCAGCACCACGCCGAAGAGCGGCACGAACATGGCTCCGATAAAAAGAAGAAAATTTTCATAGTGATCCATGGGAAAAACCAGTGCCACCAATATGGAAAAGATGCCCACAATCCACATAAAGGCTTTTGCGCTTATTTTTTCTGAGATATTCATCATGGAACAGGTCGCGGAATAAACATCCGGGAAATCCGAGGTGATGGTGGAAAAAACCACCATGATGAGCGCGGGAACGGCAAATCCGATTTTCCCCATGAGATCCAATATCAGCATTCCCGGGTCGGTCTCTCCTGTCACCAGTGTTGCGGTCAGTCCCAGAACATACATCCAGCATGAAACAATAAAATACCCCCACCATGTATTCCAGAAGGCCGGCATGGTTCTTTTTGAAAAACGGGAATAATCCGCCACCACCGGCAGCCAGGATATGGGCATGGCAATAACCAGATCGAGGCCGGTCATAAAGTGCATACCTTTTGGTTTTACCGCCAGCACCTCGCTTCCGAACTCCCTGAACGACACCCCGGTCATGGCCATAATCACCAGGAGCAATGCAATCACCGCGGTGGTCTGCATGATTTTCCAGGCGGATTTTCCAGTACAGAGGGCCCATATCAGGGTTCCGAGTCCGATGATAACGATCCAGAACTGGCTGAGGGCTAAAATTCCGCCTGCAGATTCCCCTAACGTGGCACCTGCACGGCCCCCGATAATAAGCATGATGGATGCCCACCCGATTAGTTGGATGATGTTCAGAACCGCGGCCAGATTGGAGCCTCGGATGCCAAAGGAGGGCCGCACAGATACCATTGCCATGATGCCATGATCTGATCCCATGATCCCGCCCATGGCCATGAATGTGTTGCCGATAATATGCCCAAGAATAATTGCCAGAAAGCCCATCCAGAATCCCATGGGGGCAAGAAAGCCGCCCGCCCATATTTCGGCCAGTGATATTGCCACGCCTGCCCACAAAAGAAAATAATCAACACCTCCGAGATTTCTTTCCGAGGGATTTACAGGTTGAATGTCCATAATAATTTAAAACTCCTTTCCAAATTTGTTTTAAGTGTTTTTCCAAAAATTCCAAAAGAATGATAAATGAATTCCTTCTTTCCATGACCGTTCAGGTTTGCAGACGGCCTTTTCACAGACCAGTTTCCTGTCAACAAGACTGTATAATCTTTTTTCTGAGTTTTTGCAAGTGAAATTTAATTATATTGACTTTTCTGACAAAATCATTTAATCTTTTTCCTGCGTTTTTGCAAGTGGAATTTAATTGTATTGACTTTTTTGGCAAAACCATTTACTGACAATTTATGTTGCTTTCAGAAAAATAATCAGTAACTCGTCAGTGCAGTTAAAATGGGACAAAATCCTTGAACATTGCCGTATCTTTTATCAAGACTGAAAACATTTGCTGTTATTGACAATTTTGAAATAACGGTCATGGCTGGTCACAAAAAACAATGAAGTTCTTCCTGAAACTTTCATATAACCACTGCCGGCCTGCTCTGTCCCCTTCAGTGGACAATCTTTGATGGCGTTTGAAAATAAAGCAGCCTGCGGCTCCCTCGGCACATCGCAGGCTGAAAAATACGGATAATGAACCATGATTTCTCTTATCGAAACACTCCATTATTGTTGTCTGAAACACGGCAGCCGACCGCTTTCCTCATTCAATGTGCTTGTCGGTCCCAATGCCAGCGGAAAAACCACCTTTCTGGACGTGATCTCTTTTCTCAGCCGTCTGGTGTCTGAGGGGCCTGAGGCAGCGGTCGCCGAGAGAACCGCCAATTTTTATGATCTCGTATGGGGAAGAACCGGATATTGTTTTGAACTGGCTATTGAGGCCGCACTTCCTGGCGATATTCGTGAAAGGCTGGCGGATCAGCAATTCAGCCGAATACGGTATGAGGTTTCCATAGGGATGAATTCATACGATGAAATCTCCATTCTGGCTGAAACCGGCCTTCTCAGACCGGAGCCGTCTGTCCTGAGAAAACAAAGAGAAATTTTCCCTGAGCGCGTTGTGCCTCCGGAAACCATACAAACATCTCTCCCTGACACAGTTCGGATTTTTTGTAAGACGCCCCATGGAAATGACGAATATTATCCCCAAGTGCATCAGGGTGAAGAGAATCGAAAATCCGTTTTCAGGCTGGGGCCCCGCAAATCCACTTTAGGGAACCTTCCTGAGGACACCTCTCTTTTTCCCGCGTCAACCTGGCTCAAAGAGCTTCTCACCCAAGGGGTTCAGCAGCTTGTTCTCAACGGCCTTCTTATCCGCAGGGCCAGTCCTCCGGGACAGACCAGGGGATTCAGACCGGACGGCTCAAATCTGCCCTGGGTCATTTCCCGCCTGAGACAAAGCGATCCCGAACGCTTCCAAGACTGGATTGTGCATTTGCAGACCGCTCTCCCTGAAATTGAGGACATCCTTGTGAAAGAGCGGGAGGATGACAGGCATCGGTATCTCACGATCCGTTACCAGGGAAGCACGGAAGTTCCCTCATGGATGCTGTCTGACGGAACCCTGCGCCTCCTGGCACTGACACTGCCTGCCTATCTCACCGATTTTGAGGGGATTTACCTTATCGAGGAACCTGAGAACGGAATTCATCCGCGTGCTGTGGAGACAATGGTGCAGTCCCTTTCCTCGGTTTACAACGCCCAGATTCTGCTTGCCACCCATTCTCCCGTGATCCTCAGTCTTGTCCGACCGGACAAAGTGCTTTGTTTTGCCAGAGATGAGGAAGGGGCGACCGATATTGTTTTGGGCAGTGAACATCCGGAGCTTCGGGACTGGAAAGGAGAGGAAAATCTCGGTGTTCTTTACGCCGCGGGAGTACTCGGATGACTGCATACGCTGAACAGAAGGATATCATCGTGCTTGTGGCGGACAGAAACATGGAATTTTCTGCCAAAGGAATTCTGAATCGCCATCAGTCGCTTGACATACGCCCCGTCACTTATGATATCAGAGTTCATCCCGGACATGATCCTGCCTGCCTTCGGCAAAGCCATTCTTTTCTGCAGGCGTTCATAAAACGGTATGCTTATGCGCTTGTCATTTTTGACAGAGAGGGCTGTGGCAAAGATAAAGCTTCCCGGGAAACGCTTGAAGAAGCGGTTGAAAAACGTCTTGCAGAAAACGGATGGCGTGACCGTTCTGCTGCCATTGTCCTGAATCCGGAACTGGAAATTTGGATATGGAGCGATTCCCCTCATGTCAGCAGAATCCTCGGCTGGAGCAGAAAGTCTCCTGGTTTGCGTCATTGGCTGACAGCAGAAGGGTTTCTGAAAGAGGGACAGACCAAACCGAGACGGCCTAAGGAAGCTGTTGAAAATGCGTTGGAAATTGTTAAGAAAGCCCGTTCTTCTTCTCTGTACTTTCAGATCGCTCAGAAGGTGAGTTTTAACCGCTGTGACGATCCGGCATTTTTAAAATTGAGGACGACGCTGAAGAAATGGTTTGGATGAATATCAGGGGATCAGGGACCACTTGCCCTATCCCTTACCGATTTACATAGGAGACAATAAATATGAATATGGAAGAGAAACTGTTTAATCCGGGCCGACGTGCTGTGTTGGCCAAAATACTGGCCGGCGGTGCCCTTGGCATCACAGGCATGTCAGGCATTATCCGACACGCCCTTGCAGTGGGTGGGGAAACGTATCCCCAAGGTATCCGGGAAATCCGGGGAGAAGTGAGAATAAACGGCGTTTCCGCACAGGCAGGC
>JAOZLU010000476.1:0-1099 GCA_029934695.1 Desulfobacterales bacterium
AACATCAAACATCAAACATCAAGGCGCAACAACTCACCGCACACATCCTGCCTTGCCACCGTAACCCGGGCCTTGCAATGGTTCATTGCCTCTTCCACCACGCTTAATGCTTTCTCCGGGGTGTTGTTCGCTTCGCTCAGATGCGCCAGAATCACATGCATCAGGCCATCATGTTTTATTTCATCCAAAAGTGTCCCGGATTCCTCATTTGAAAGATGGCCGACTCTGCTCCTGACCCGCTGTTTTAAAGGCCATGGATAAGGGCCGTTCATCAGCATGCCCGGGTCATGGTTGGCTTCAAGGACTAATATGGCGCAATCTTTCAGGTGGTTTTTCACCACAGATGTTGCGATACCAAGATCGGTTGCAATGCCGATTTTCTGCCCGTTCTGGTTTATGGTAAACCCCGCGGGATCTGCTGCATCGTGAGACAGTGAAAATGGACGGATATTTAAAGTGTTTATCATAAAACCTGCACCACATTCAAAACGATTCAGCAAAGAATCATGAATTTTTCCCAGACGCCGCGCCGCAACCTGAAATGTTTTAAAGTTGATATAGAGCGGCAGATGAAAGCGGCGCGACAGAACCCCGGCTCCCTGAATATGGTCGCCATGCTCATGGGATACAAGGATGGCATCAATGTCCCTGAGACAGAGGCCCCTTGATTTCAGTCGCCGTTCAATTTCAATTCCTGAAAGTCCCGCATCAACAAGTATTGAAGTCGAACCGTCGGAAACAAATACCGCATTTCCCCTGCTGCCACTCGCCAGCACACATACAGACAGATTCTCTTCATTATCTTTTTTGGAATCCATTTTCCCCTTGAAATCGTTTCAGGCATAGCGTAAGCATAGACAGTCAGCAGATCAGAAAGTTCGCAGTTGCCTTCAGGCGGTCTTATTCTGTAAGTATAACTCTATGTTTTCAAAGAAAATTTTCTGATACCCCAACTTTGTTGGCAATCAAGTTTGCAGAGCCATACCATTATTTATATCTGAAAACAACCTATTACTCGAAAATCCGGTATGCGGTTGTCAGGCGAGAGCCAGGACGGACGGGAGGCCAAGTCCGGACGGGAGGCCAAGTCCGGACGGGA
>JAOZLU010000476.1:1199-5483 GCA_029934695.1 Desulfobacterales bacterium
CGGACGGGAGGCCAAGTCCGGACGGGAGGCCAAGTCCGGACGGGATTTGCAATCCCGTCCGCAACATTTTTCCGTATCCAGGCCGGACGGGAACCAAGGCCGGACGGGATTTGCAATCCCGTCCGCAACATTTTCCGTATCACACGGAGATGTTTCGGATTTGTCAAACCGACCCCAACAGATAACGGGGTCATGAAAGGAAATCAGTCAGTGACATTCAGCGATTATCAGAACAAGGCCAGAACAACAGCCTTTTACCCGGACTTGGGAAACAATCTGTATTATCCGACACTCGGGCTCTGCGGTGAGTCCGGGGAAGTAGCGGAAAAGATAAAAAAAATCATGCGGGACAATGAAGGAGCGGTTTCTGATCAGCATAAAGCGGAAATCCTCAAAGAACTTGGAGATGTTCTGTGGTATCTCTCGAATTTGGCCAGCGAACTTGACTTGGATTTGGCGGATGTTGCAGAGCAGAATATCAGAAAACTGTTCTCTCGGAAACAGAGGGGAAGGCTTAAAGGGAACGGTGACAACAGATGATTGAAAATCGAGGGATTGAAAATCGAGGGATTGAGGATTGAGGGATAAATCCCAAAATTCCCCAATTCCTGAATTTCCAAATTCTCAGTTCTTTTCAGACGATTGCGGAAAGACTTTCAACTTTTCACTTTGAACTTTTCGGTCCCGAGTCCTTTTGTCCCTCATCCAGAATAGCCTTGTGACTCAGACTTATCTTTCCGTCTCTCCTGATATCAAGAACCTTGACTTTGATATCATCCCCTTCTTTTACGATATCCGTAACCTTCTTCACACGGTGTTTTGCCAGTTCTGAGATATGCAGAAGCCCTTCCGTGCCGGGCATAATCTGAACAAATGCACCGAAATCAGTGGTCTTCACAACCGTGCCATCATAAATACGCCCGATCTCCGGCTCTGCCACGATTTCATTGACCCGTTCCAAAGCGGCATCCCCGTCCACTTTTGAAGCAGAAGAAATTTTGACCAAACCTGAATCATCAATCTCAATTCGTGTATTTGTTTCCGACTGAAGCGCCCGGATGACTTTCCCG
Organism: Desulfobacterales bacterium; assembly: GCA_029934695.1. Lineage (GTDB taxonomy): Bacteria > Desulfobacterota > Desulfobacteria > Desulfobacterales > 4be13 > JAOZLU01. Next base: position 2,270 of record JAOZLU010000476.1, read on the forward strand.
CCCGGACCGATAATTTCCCGGATCTTTTCAGGATTGATCTTGAGAGTAATCACCTTGGGCGCATGGGGGGAAATTTCTTCCCGAGGTTCGTTCATGGTTTCCTGTATTTTCCCAAGGATAAACAGCCGGCCATCGCGGGCCTGGTCCAGCGATTTTTCCATGATATCCCGTGAAAGCTCATGAATTTTAATATCCATCTGAAGCGCGGTGATACCTTCATCAGTACCAGCCACCTTAAAATCCATGTCTCCGCAGTGATCCTCATCACCGAGAATATCAGACAGTATCACCACATTCTCTTCATCCTTCATCAGCCCCATTGCAATACCCGCGACAGGCGTTTTTATGGGAACGCCGCCATCCATCAGGGCCAGACTTGCCACACATACAGTGGCCATAGATGATGAGCCGTTGGATTCAAGGACCTCTGAAACCACACGGATGGTGTAGTCAAACGCTTCCTTGGGGGGCAGAACCTTTTCAATGGCCCGTGTTGCCAGGCCGCCATGTCCGATATCCCTGCGACTGGGCCCGCCCATACGTTTGACTTCTCCCACCGAAAACGGCGGGAAATTATAATGGAGCATAAAGGGCCTGGTTTCGTCGCCGCTTAATGTTTCCACCCGTTGCTCATCCATTCCTGATCCGATGGTCAGAATACCGAGCGCCTGGGTTTCTCCCCGCGTAAAAAGCGCACTGCCGTGGGGTCTCGGGAGAATGCCGACTTCAGAGGTGATCGGCCTGACCTCATCAAATTTTCTGTTGTCAATACGACGGCCTTCTTTCAGAACAAGGTCCCGGGAAACCTTTTCTTTTATATTGCTGAATATCTCAGAAATTTCCCTTTTGCGCTCTGCATAATCTTCCCCGAGCTGCTCAAGCATATCCGTTTTTATATCCCTGAGCGTATTTCTTCGCTCCATTTTTTCAGGTATCACAGTAGCTTCATGTATCTGCGATGTGACAGCGGATTCAATTCGGCTGATCAGTTCCCCATCTTTTTCAGGCGGGGTAAAAGACCGTTTTGCCACACCTGCAGCCTCTTTCAGCTTTATCTGCAAATCAATCAGGGGCTGCATCTCCGAGTGTCCGAAAAATATGGCTTCAAGCATATCTGCCTCACTGACGATGTCACCGCCGCCTTCCACCATGACAACACCGGTTTTCGATCCTGCCACAATGACATTGATGTCACATTTGTCCCAGTCAGCAATCGGAGGATTTATGATGAGCTGCCCATCTATGCGGCCCACGCGTACACACGCGATGGGTCCTTCAAACGGGATATCCGATATTTCAAGTGCGGCCGACGCGCCTGTCATAGCCAACGTGTCCGGATCATTTTCCTGATCCATGGACAGCACTGTCACTATCACCTGGGTTTCATAATAAAACGCCTTTGGGAAAAGAGGGCGGATGGGACGGTCTATCAGGCGGGCAGTCAATGTTTCCTTTTCACTGGGTCTTCCAATTTCACGCCTGAAATAATTTCCCGGAATACGGCCCGCTGCATAGATCTTCTCCTGATATTCAACTGACAGCGGGAGAAAATCCACACCGCTCCTCAGATCATCAGACGCGACGACTGTGACGAGTACAATGGTCTCTCCATATTGAACCACAACAGAGCCGGATGCCTGCTTGGCAATCTTGCCTGTCTGAATACTCAGGGATTTCCCTCCGACATCTGCTTTTAATAAAATTTCCATGTTTGTCTCCTGAAGTCTTAAAGTCTTAATGTCTCATGCCTTATGTTATTTGCAACTGAGATAAGGCTGACGACATAAAAGCGATGACATAAGACTATCTTCTCAATCCCAGAGTTCCAATGATGCCTCTGTACCGTTTCACATCTTTGCTTTTCACATAATTCAAGAGTCTGCGGCGCCTGCCTACCAGCATCAGCAATCCCCTTCGGGAGTGATGGTCTTTTTTATGAACCTTTAAATGTTCTGTAAGATAAATAATCCGATGTGTCAGAAGCCCAACTTGGACTTCAGGCGAACCGGTATCATCTTCATGCAGTTTGAACCTTTCAACTATTTCCTTTTTGTCTTTTGATGTGAAAGTCACTTTTTTTTTGCCTCCCTTTTAAAATTGAAGATTTTCAGGCATCTTTCATTCATTTATCAGAAGTGCTGAAATGAAATTTCAGCACAATCGGATGCCGATTTTTTTAATTGAAGACTGAACAATGTGCTGAAATCTTCAATCTTCAATTTCTGCTTCGCAGTTATTTATGAAAAACACAACAATAATTATACATGTCACTTCTTTTTTTATCGCCTAATACAGCAAGGAGGTTGTTGTTTGCATCAACGACCTTGAAAAAACCTTCCGGACCGACCGGTTCCGGGGAGATGATATCTTTTTTGGTGACGGGCCTGCCATACTTTATCTTTTCCATCAACATATCATCAGCAACATGATTCGGCATCTCCCGCAAAGCGTCGGCCATACCTGTCATCCGATCTGAAATTTTCCCGGACAAAGCAAGCGATTCCATTTCTGGCAAGGTGATTGCTTCCTCAATGGCAAACCCATTGCTTTCAGTCCTCCTCAGCGATTCAAGAAGAGCGCCGCACCCGAGGGCAGTCCCAATATCCGCAGCGAGTGTTCTGATATAAGTCCCGGCAGAGCAGGATACCTCAAAGCGTATTCTTGGGAGATTGATATCCAGTATTTTCATGAATGATATGAACACACGTCGTGCCGGTTTCTGTACCGGCGTGCCCTTTCTGGCAAGCTTGTAAAGCGGAACCCCTTCGTGTTTCAGAGCAGAATAAACCGGAGGCAGTTGCTCAATGCCCCCCTCAAATCGTTTAAATACTGTAGCTATTGTGTTTTCATCGAAATCCAGATTTTGAATTTCGACTTTTGAAAGAACAGACCCTGTTGAATCTTGCGTGTCCGTCTCAATCCCCAGATGAAGAACCGCCTCATATTTCTTGTTTCCGTGCAGGAAAAATCTGGCAAGCCGCGTTGACTGATTGACACAGCATATCATCACACCTGTTGCAAAAGGATCAAGCGTACCTGTATGCCCTGCTTTCCTGACATTCAGCACTTTTTTGACACAGGCGACGACCCGGGCAGAAGTTATATCAGACGGTTTGTCAATAACAAAAATTCCGTTTAATTCTTGTTGCATATCGTCAAATAAATCTCAAATCCCAAATAAATCCCAAACCCCAAACATCAAACATCAAACATC
>JAOZLU010001041.1 GCA_029934695.1 Desulfobacterales bacterium
TGCTTGATGCTTGATGCTTGATGCTTGATGTTTGATGTTTGATGTTTGATGCTTGGAATTTGGGATTTATTTGTTATTTATTATTTGATATTTGTTATTTCATTCAGGAGGGATGATGATTTTAATGATTGATAATTACGATTCTTTTACTTATAATCTGGTGCAGTATCTGGGGGAGCTTGGCTGTTCGGTGAAAGTTTTCCGAAATGATGCTATATCTGTTTCCGAAATTGAGGCCATGAATCCGGCCGGAATTGTCATTTCGCCCGGGCCTGGCCGTCCGGAATCCGCGGGTGTGTCGCTTTCTGTGGTGAAACACTTTTCCGGCAGAATTCCGATACTCGGCGTATGTCTCGGACATCAGACCATTGCGGAATCTTATGGCGGCAAAGTGGTTTCTGCCAAAAAACTCATGCACGGGAAAACATCCGACATACATGCTGACGGGAAAAGCATATATAAGGGCATTCGCAAGCCGTTTCAGGCCATGCGGTATCATTCCCTTGCCGTATCAAGAGAAAATTTTCCTGAATGCCTCGAAGTGACAGCGGAAGCAGATGACGGGGAAATCATGGGACTCCGGCACCGGGAACATCCCACCGAAGGCATCCAGTTTCACCCGGAATCAATTATGACGCCTGTGGGCAAAAGACTTTTAAGGAATTTCCTGCAATGTGCGGAGGCTTCCCAAGATTGAAAACTGAACTCAGGAGGAATGCTTATGTCGTCAGCTGCTCACGAATCCGATTTATTATACACTTATGGCGATTATTTAACATGGCCTGATGATATCAGATGTGAGTTGATCGAAGGTGTGATCTATAATATGAGTCCCGCACCCTCACGTCGTCATCAGCAAATATCTATGGAACTGGCAAGGCAAATTGCCAACTTTTTGGCAGAAAGAAAATGCAAGGTTTATCACGCGCCTTTTAATGTGCGTCTGCCGGAAGACGATGAAGATGATAATGAAATTCTCACGGTTATTCAGCCGGATATTGTTGTGGTGTGCGATCCTGCAAAGCTTGATGAGAAAGGATGCCAGGGCGCGCCTGATTTTATAGCGGAAATACTCTCGCCCTCCACAGCAGCCAACGATCAGATTACGAAAATGGCCCTGTACGAAAAACATGAGGTAAAAGAATATTGGATTCTTCATCCCACGGACACGCTTGTAACAGTCCGTCTGCTGGGGAAGAACGGAAAATACGGTATTCCCGCCATTTACGAAGGAAAGGGGAGGCTGACACTGGCAACACTGCCTGGGCTGAAGATAAACCTGGAAGCGGTATTCAGATAATGCTGGATGTTTGATGTTTGATGCTTGATGTTTGATGCTTGATGTTTGATGCTTGATGCTTGATGCTTGATGTTTGATGTTTGATGCTTGAACATCCAACACCGAACATCGAACATCCAACATCGAACATCCAACATCGAACATCCAACACCGAACATCCAACATCCAACATCGAACATCCAACATCCAACATCCAACATCCAACATCCAACATC
>JAOZLU010001042.1 GCA_029934695.1 Desulfobacterales bacterium
GTTATGTGGTTTAATAAAAATGTAGCGTGAAAGGAGTTAAGCAATGCTGCGGGTTAGATTTTTTCAACTTATTCTGATTTTCCTTATTATGAGCAGTGTTTCACTCTCATGGGGAAGCAGTCTGTGGGGAGATATCAACGGCGATGAAAAGATAGGGCTTGAAGAGGCGGTCTATGCTTTGCAGGTGGTTTCAGGGGTAAAAACTGCGAGAGTCAATGCAACTCACAAAGGAACGATTGATATGGATGAAATATGGACTCCCGAAGGGAATCCCCATATCATCACCGGCGACCTCACAGTTGCAGGTCCGGCACCCAACGGTGCAACGCTTACCATTGAACCCGGAACAGAAATATGGATTGACCAGTATGCATCAATAAAAGTCGGTGCTTCTCAGTCTCCGGGCACTCTGACAGCAAACGGAACCGAGGTGTCACCGATTCTGTTCACAAGCAATCAGACGGTTAAAACCAGAGGATGGTGGGAAAATATCCGCTTTGCCGATCAGGCGATCAACTGTCAGATGTCATACTGTACGATTGAATACGGGGGATACGGCCTTGCAAAACTGTATGAAGAAAAGGGAAACATACTGGTTAACAAAGCTCAAAGTGTATATATAAGCCACTGTATCATCACAAACAGTGACGGCAACGGAATGTCGATTAATACGACCAGTGATTACTATGAGTCTTTTCTTGGCTCGGTGACTTTGTCAGACAACACTTTTTCAGACAATGAATGGTACGGAATAAGGCTTTACACTGACAATATCAGGGGGCTGGATGCCTCAAACAAATTTACAGACAACAAACTTGGCGGGATATATGTTGAAGGCAGCCATGCTGACATAACAGTAAGGCATGATGCGACATGGCACAGATTTGATGAGCCGTACATCGTTGAAAATATCATAATAGGCACTTCAGATCAGCCCACTCTGACCATTGAGGCAGGAGTTGAACTTCGTTTTGTTGAAAGTGCAATGCTTGAAGTGAGGTCAGGCAGTCTTGTTGCTGAAGGAAGTTCCGATCTTCCTATAAAATTCACAAGCAAGCAAAATATTCAGACGAAAGGATGGTGGGAAGGTGTTTATTTTCAGAAAGATGCGATAAACTGTAGCCTCAAATATTGCACTGTGGAATACGGCGGTTCCAAGATTCCCGATGCCGGGCCATGGATAAGCGGTAATGTGGTTGTACGAACCGTTAACGGTGTGAACATTCATAACTGTGACATTAACAACAGTGAAAAATATGGTCTGATAATCAAGAGCGAATATCTTGAAAATGGCGCGAATGCGGACATTACAGGCACATCTTTCAGCAATAACGGCGGTGATGATATTTATGTATATACCTGCCGTGACGATGTAGGTTCATATACTGGAATTCCGGCAGGCTCACCTTCCATAGAAATTTATGACTGTGAAAGCAAATAAACCACATAACCCCATGTTGAAGCGGGTGCGACGTGTAAAGTCGCTGATTTAATTGTTGATACCGTCACAAGA
>JAOZLU010000477.1 GCA_029934695.1 Desulfobacterales bacterium
TCTCAGATCAGAAATGTTTTCGGGTCCGTGAAGAAAATGGAAATGAAGGGGTTTGATGCAAATGAACTCCGTCTTTTGAAGCCCAAACTCGCTTATGCGGCCTACAGGCCAGGAGCCAAAGACGGGACAAGGGACCTCAGGACAGTCTTGTCAACAGCCATAGACTGCGTTGAAGAGGATAAGGAGAAGTTTGAAAACTTCTGCAATTTTTTCGAGGCCATTCTGGCTTATCATAGGGCCGCGGGTGGAAAATAGGAATTTTTTAGAAAAAGGAGGTGTGAACGTGTCTGGAAAATTGAAAAAAAAGGTTTTTTTGAAAGGAACAATCAATGCTGAAACCGGAATCTCCGTTGGCGGAAGCAGCACAGGTCTTGAAATCGGCGGCGCGGATAAAGTGGTGGTGCGGAATCCTCTGACCAATGCGCCGTATATTCCAGGGTCTTCGCTGAAAGGGAAGATGAGGAGCCTGCTTGAAAAGCTGTATGAAAAAATGACGTTGGGTACAGATGGTGAAGGAAATCAGACGGCAAAGCCCTGCAAATGCGGCAAATGTCCCATCTGCGAAGTATTTGGCGTATCTGCTGAGGATAAAGGCATCCCTGCCCGGCTGATTGTAAGGGATTCCATGCTGACAAAAGACAGCTTTGCAGAGCTGGAAAACAGCAAAACCACCGATATGCCTTTTACCGAAGTCAAAACCGAGGTGGCGATTGACCGAATCACATCCGCTGCAAACCCGAGGAGTATTGAGCGGGTTCCCGGAGGTGCGGAATTTGACCTCAGCATGGTGTGCAACATCTATGCCGACGATAATGAAGAGGACATTCTTTGCAAAGTTTTTGAGGGCCTGCGTCTGGTTCAGGACGACTACCTCGGCGGCAGCGGTTCCAGGGGATATGGTCAGGTAAAATTCAGAATTGAGCCGCTGACTTACAAAGATCAGGGATGTTATGAGAACAACGCACCCGAGGAAGCTTTGGGTATTGAGATTCCGTCGGAACTTTTGTGAGGTTGCCAATGGACAAGATAACCGTTTACAAACTCAAGTTTGACACGCCGCTCCATATTGCCGCACACGGTGTCGGGTATGAGAAAACCGAAACCATGCTCCATTCCGACACCCTGTTCAGTGCGCTGATGAGCCTCTGGCATCATTTTTACGATGATGACGATATTCAGAAAATGTGTGAATCTCCCCCGTTTCTGATTTCATCAGGATTTCCCTTCAAAGGGAGTACCTGCTTTTTTCCCCGGCCAATGGAGAGAATCGGCCGGGAAGGAGAAGACGATCCCAGGACCGGTAAGAAGCTCAAGCGGGTAAAATTTATCTCTCAATCACTGTTTGAATCACTTTTGAAAGGGGATTCCATAGATTTTAATGAGGCCCATACTTTTCAAGACGGGATGTTCTGGACAGATACAACAGCTTCGGAATCAGACCGGGTGTTTGCAGTAAGAGAGGTTCCCAGGATTGCGGTTGACCGGGAGAGCTATGCCTCAAATATCTTCTATTTTTCGGAAGTCCTTTTTGAAGCAGACGCGGGGCTTTTCTTTCTCGCCCGTTTCAGGGAAAAGGCAATACAGTCTAAATTTGAGGCGATTCTGAAACTTTTGGGAGATGAAGGCATCGGAGGCGACAAACGGCTGGGGAAAGGGCTTTTTTCTGTGGGAGTCGGAGAGAATTTCAGCCTCTCCCTCCCTGGAAATGCGGACGGCTTTCTCACCCTGTCGCTCTATTATCCCACCCAAGAGGAATTTGCCGGAATTTCAGGAGATGCGAGCTACAACCTGATATCCCGGAAAGGCTGGATTCACAGCCCAGGGGCCATGTCGCTGAGGCGGCAGGAGGTGAGAATGTTTTCCGAAGGCTCGGTGTTCAGAAGCCTGGGGCAGCCAGTTTACGGCAAAACCCCCTGTGTGCTGAACCAAAACACTGATATGGGGCTTGAACACAATGTCTATCGCTACGGATTTGCGTTTGATCTGCCAATTGTCAGGAAAGGGGGACACGATGGGACATGAAACTTACCGTTTTACCGTTAAAACGCCGCTTCATGTGGGAACCGGGGAGAAGCTGGGAAAGACGGATATCGCTCCCCAACGCAGCCAGTGGATTGTTGTGGATATGGAAAGCGTCTTTTCCCTGTTGCAAGATAATTTGTCAGCGTTTGACGCACTGGATGACAGCAATTTTGATCTTTCCAGGTTTCTGAAGCAAAACAAGATTTCTCCCGGGAAAGTGAAAAAATACAGCCTTGTCAATCCGGACAATATCCGATTTGACTTCAGAAAAACCGAGGTTTTAGAGATGATCAAGACCGGTATGGGAAAACCGATCATTCCGGGATCATCTGTAAAAGGCGCGATCCGAACCGTTATTTGGTGGCATTTGATGCAATTGGAGGAAAATCGGTCCCTTTTGGAAGAAAAGCTGAGAGAAATTCTCAATAATCCGAGAATCAGCAAAGAGCGGGCTGACGACAAACTGGACAAAGAATTATTTGGGAAAAATCCGAATTATGATGTCATGCGGGGGCTTCAGGTTGGGGATGTGGAGTTTGAATTGTCAGATATGAGGCTTGTGGAATCCAAAGTGCTGAGTCTCGCGAGAAAAGGATTCGGATGGAAGCGATTCACAACCTGTTCCGAATCCCTGAATCCCGGGGCAGTGTCATTCGGAAAGATGAAGTTGGATGAATTTTTGTTTGACAGCCCTTTGGCAAGGACATTGAAATTCTATGAGAAAAAGGCACTTTTCGCCAGTTTGCCTGAAGAATGCAACGAGTTCGCACGGAATTTTATTGAGGAGGAGATTGACTTCTTCAAATCCTGCGGTATGGAGGAGATGGTGAAGTTTTATACAGTCTTTCTGAAGGAAATACCGGAGAGCAATACAGCGTTCCTGATTCATCTTGGCTGGGGATCGGGATGGAAGAGCATGACTGGGAATTATCTCACTGAGAATGCTTTGAAAAAGCTAAGAGAGAGATTCGGTTTGGGAAAGCTGATTTGTCCGCAGTGCGGTAAAGATGCTAAAAAAGACACACGGCAGGAAGGGAAAGAGTTTTGTTTTGGATGTAAAAAAAGCTTTCCGATCAAGCTTTTCCCTGAATTTCCAAAAACTCGCAAGATCGCATTCCAAAACGGAAAGCCTGCTTTTCCACTGGGATGGATCAGGGTTGAAAGAGTTTCTCAAGCCGAATTGAACGCATCCGCGCCAAAACCTTCTCCGCCTAAACCGCGGCTGTCAGAGCTGATGCAGAATTTTGAAGCCTTTCGGCTTCGGCCTGATCCGCAGAAGTTTGTGGTGTTTGCTCAGGGAATAACGCCGGGGGATATGGACGAACTGAAGGCTATATCGGTTCAGGGGGTCAGCATCGGCTATGTGGGGCCATTTTTGGCGTGTGATATTCCTGATGAGATCAGAAAGGTTTTGGCGGGAAAACTGCTGGAGGTCATCAAAAAGAATAAGAAATGGAGCGCGGATAAGCTTGAGAAATATGAGAAGCTTAGATGCATGGTCTGATTCGTGAGGCAGAGCCTCGTAACGAATAGAATGACAGCGGATTCCGGGATTGAACGGATATCCGTTTCATCCTCCGATCCGCTGTCATATTCCAGGTTCCGGGGAGTTCATGTCCGGAATCCTTTAAGGGACCCGGAAAAAACGCATTACCCCATGAAAATTCGCAAAGGAGTGCAAAAATTAAGCGAAGCGGTTTTTTGCATCCCGCACAGGCGGGATAATGCGTTTTTTCCGAGTTCCTAAATCCATTATAATCAGAAAAAAAGGAGGAAACACTATGTCTGTTATGCTTATATGCACCTTGGGAAACAGGGACTTGAAACTCTCTGGAAAAGATATCTTTCCGGCCCGGGAAAAAGGCAGGGAGATTTTTGAACATTTTAAGAAACATTATTCGGAACTGAGCTATCCGCTCATCCGTCCTGTCCTGGATTATATTTTCGAGGACGAAAGACGAGAAAAAATTCACAGGATTGTCCTTGTGGCGACGAATCAGGGGGAAGATACTGCTCCCGAACATCGCTCAAAAGACACCATCGAATTTGCCAAGGTGGTTGAAAAGCTTATTCGGGAGGATGTCAGAAGGAAAAAAATCAAAGGCGAGGTCGGAGATATTCGGATTGTGAAAATATCCGAAAATCCTGTTGATCTGGGTCTGATGTATGACTTCTTCGGAAAGAGTCTGAAGGGAAATAAGGCGTTTAAGACAGATGACCTTGAACTCTGCTATCTGGAGCAGACCGGAGGCATTCCCGCCACCAACATGGCATTGCTGTATCAGTGCATTAATCATTTCAAGGAGAAATGCCACCCGGTTTATATTTCGGAAAGGCTTGGTTTTGCCGTGCCGCTGAATATTGCAAACAAACTGCTGCTCGACAAAAAAAAGAATCTTCTCATCCATCTCGCAGGGGCCTATAATTATGCTTCCATGGCTGTCCATCTTGATGAAGTGAAAGAGAATGAGAAGTTTATCCTGAGACTGAGCAGCTATGCCCAGCACCGCCTGTATTTTGATACGCTTACGGCAAGAAGCATTGCAAAAAAAGGGATGAAGGAGTTCGACGCGGCTTATGACAAAAAACTTTTTGAAGACCTTGTCCTGGAACTGATGCAAATCGAAAGTGGCGATTATAAAAGCCTTATTCTGGAGCTTTTCCACAACATGCGGATCAAATATATCCGCCAGGAGTTCGTGGATTTCCTCGGACGGATGTACAGATTCCAAGAGGCAGTTCCCCGCTATTTCATAGAAAAGGAGTTTGGCATATCCACAGATGTGGACCCTAAAACTGGCAGACAGGCTGGATTGGATAAGCTTCTCGAAGATGACAAGAATTTGAGAGCGTTTGTTGGTTCTCAGAAAATGCCGAGGGGTGGAAATATTGATCCACACAGAACCGGCACCCCTCGTCTGATCGCTCTTCTCGACTTTCTGATTGAAAAGAAAGGCATGGAAAAGTTTCGTCCGATTTCGGATTTTTTCAAGAAAACCGGCGATCTGATGAATATCAGAAACAAAAGCATCATTGCTCACGGATACAAGGGTGTTTCCGAGAATATCATAAAGGAACATTATGAGGGAGATGTGCTTGAAGATCTGAGGGCTGTGGTTTCTCTCGTTCTGGAGAAGTCCGGTCTTACAGTTGAAGACGAGCCGTTTGAACGGATAAACACTGTGCTGTCGGAAAGAATTCAGCGGCTTTGAGCGGCACTCCCTGAACTGCTCCCGGGGGATTGGCAAATCCGCCGGTGATGCCTGGGATTTGGCAATCCCAGGCGAGCACTCCCTGAACTGCTCCCGGGGGATTGGCAAATCCGCCGGTGATGCCTGGGATTTGGCAATCCCAGGCGAGCGGAATATTTGAGCAGGTGAGCGGAATATTTGGAATTGAGAAGAAATTTTTTTAAAT
>JAOZLU010000478.1 GCA_029934695.1 Desulfobacterales bacterium
AACCCCGTCCGGCAATGGGAACCCCGTCCGGCAATGAGGATTTGTCAATCCGACGGGAGCGGGGTCAGAAATATTCAGATCCTTTTATTCCCTTTCAGAATTCCGCTTGCCAAAGAAATACTCTTCTTGCCAAAAGCTTCCACGCATTCAGAGAGCTTGACGAGATTCATCTCCTCCCGGTCCCGGCCAGATGCTTTGATCAGTATGGGAAGATTTACGCCGGATATAACTTCCACACGTCCCTCTTCCAGAAATGAATAGCTTAAATTGGAAGGTGTTCCCCCGAACATATCCGTAAGAATCAGAACCCCCTGTCTTTGCCTGACTTTTTTGATTCCTTCGGCAATTTTTTTACGCAGTTTGTCAGCATTTTCATTTATATTAATTGAGACGGCCACGATTGCTTTGGGACGTTTGCCGAGAATAAATGCAGAGGCATCAATCAGCGCGTCTCCAAGTTGAGCATGTGTAACAATTACTATCCCTATCATCAAAATTCACCATAAGAATTGAAGCATCCTGAATTGCAGACTGATTTTGCAAATCTTTCTGTGGCAAAGTGCAAACTGACCATAAGTACCTGGCCATATGTTTTCAGGTATTTGCATATGAGGCACGCGGACGGCCTGTCTGTCGCGGACTCATCAGCGTTCATCCGCGGTCTGTGAAAGCTGTTTTCCCGGGGAAAAATCCCGGATCGTTCCGGGCGGAAACATTGAGGACAGGGATTGCAAATCCGGCCTGATGGTAAACTGACAAATGAAGGATGCCGAAGATCGTATGTCTTTCTTCAATTTTCAATATCACGATGCACAAGTTCCACCCGTTTCCCCAGTTTGTCTATATGTTCAGATACGGCGCGTGCAATGGCCACAGAGCGATGACGTCCCCCGGTGCAACCTATCCCGATGGTCAGATATGCCTTCCCCTCCTTTTCATATAAAGGGATCAAATAATCAAGCAAATCCAGATATTTTTTTAAAAATATGGTGGTCTCGCCACGATTCAGCACATAATTTCTGATTTCTTCTGTTTCCCCATTCAGGTCCTTCAGTTCAGGGACAAAATACGGGTTCGACAGGAAACGGACATCTATAATCAGATCAGCGTCATTGGGAATGCCGTATCTGAAACCGAACGATACGATGTTTATCTTCATCAGTGCAAGTTTCCTGACTTGTTGTGCAATATCCAGAATAACAGACTTCAGTTTGTGAACATTATAACATGATGTGTCAATAATTTGGCCGGCCGATTTTCTCAGTGCCCTCAATTGTTCCTGTTCAGCCCGGATACCGTCAATAAGGCTTTTGTTTTCAGACAAAGGATGATATCTCCTGGTCTGACTGTACCGTTGCACTAAAATTTTTTCATCTGCTTCAAGGAACAGAATCTCAAAATCATGTCCTTTTTGTCTGAGCGACTCAAAAACGGATCCATACTTTGAAAGAAAGCCTTTCTCGCGAAGGTCCATTACAAACGCAAACCCTGCAATTTCAGAATCGCTTTCAATAGGCAGTTCCAAGAACTTGGGAAGAAGGGCCACCGGCATGTTGTCAACACAATAAAATCTTGCATCCTGAAAAGCTGCAATTGCGGTACTCTTACCAGAGCCTGAAAGACCTGTTATGATGAAAATTTTTAAATTTTTCAATTTGCTGTCAGTTGCTCACTCGTTCCCAGACTCCGTCTGGCTTCTGCCTTGTGTGATACTGGGCAATTTTCTGACTTTTTGCACATAAATCATCCTGTACGATGGCACACGAGAGCCACTCTGAGAATGCGTTCCCAGGCGGAAGCCCGGGAACGAAAATTTTCCCGCTTTCGACAGGCGTCAGCGAATCAGAACGCTTCATCTTCCTCTTTGATGATGCTGACGATCTGATCTCTGTCTGTGGCATATAAAAGCCTTTCCCTGAATGGTTCATTTTTCAGAATCCTTGCAATCCGGCCAAGGAGTTCCAAATGAAGGTCCCTCGCATTTTCAGGTGCTATCAGAAGGAAAAAAATATGGGTCGGCCGGCTGTCTATGGATTCAAAATCAACACCTTTTCGGCTTAATCCGAAACCGAGAAGCAGTGATTCAATATCCCCGATTTTACCATGGGGAATACCTATGCCGCTTCCGATGCCCGTACTTCCGATCTGTTCTCTTTCCATAAGGACCCGTAAAATTTTCTGATGATTTATGCCGGCAATACGGGCCACGGGCATTGCAAGTTCTTCGATAACGCTTTTCTTATTTTGCGATTTCAAATCAGGAAGAACCGCTTCTTTTTGCAAAACATCAAGAATTTTCATATCAGTTGTCAGTTGTCAGTTAGGCGATTCTCAAGAATAAATATCCCGGATCAGAGCGTTATTCCGGGTTAAAATCATTTTCTGATTTTCCCCGGAATGACATCCGGTGGGATTCTTTTATAGAAATCGCCTTAGTTGCTGGGCTGAATCAGGCCATAGTGGCCGTCCTTTCGGCGATAGAGGACATTCACCCTGTCTGTTCTGGCGTTGGTAAAAACCAGAAAGTTATTGTTTACAAGCTCCATCTGCATCATCGCCTCTTCAGCATCCATGGGTTTGTAATCAATATTCTTAACTATGAGCTGCTTTGTCGTTTCGTCATCCGGAAATGTCACATCTTCAGAGACAGCATCCGCAACTTTGGCTCCACCTCTGCGATCCCTTATTTTCTGCTTGCTCTTTTTTATCTGTTTTTCAAGCTTGTCCAACACCATATCAATGGCCGAGTACATGTCATTTGTCTCTTCCTTGCCATTTATTCTCAGCCTGTCCCCGCTGATATTGACTTCAGCGATATGACGAAACTTTTCAACCGAAAGAACAACGCTTGCTTCCGCAGGGTTGTCAAGGTATTTGTCAAATCGGTCAAGTTTGTCGCCAACATACGATTTCAGATTTTCCGAGGGGTCAAGATTCTTAAAAGTCACAGATGTCTGCATGTTATGTAACCTCCCTAAAGTTGTCTGCGTTTGCCTGATGATAATATTCTCATCATCTCCCGATACTTGGCCACAGTCCTCCTGGCAATGTTTATATTTCCATCTTCCAGAATTTTTGATATTTTATTATCACTGTAAGGCCTTCTGGGATCCTCACTTTCAATAATCAGCTTTATTCTTTCCTGGACACTGGCAGAGGCAATTGCTTCTCCATGAATCCGGTTAATAGAACTGTTAAAAAAATATTTTAATTCAAAAATGCCCTGAGGGGTATAAGCATATTTGTTTGTTGTCACCCTGCTGATCGTGGATTCGTGCATATCAATGTCTTCTGCAACATCCCTGAGCACCATGGGCTTCAAATATGTCACGCCCTTTTCAAAAAATTCCTGCTGGAACTTCGTTATGCTTTCCATAACCCTGTAAATGGTCTTCTGTCGCTGATGGATACTCTTGATCAGCCAAGTCGCGGAACGCAGTTTTTCCTGCATGTACTCTTTCACACTTTCAGCAATCTTCTGATCATTGTCTATCGCATTTTGGTAGAAGGGACTTATCCGGAGCCGTGGCATTCCGTCATCATTGAGCACGATCACGAAATCATCCTCCAATCTGTAAACATAAATGTCAGGCTCAATATATTGTACGTCTTCATCACTGTTGAATTGTCGGCCGGGTCTGGGATCCAGCCCTTTGATAACATTCACGGCAAAAAGGACCTCCTCCATCTCTGCTTTCAGAGCTTTGCAGATGGCATTGTAATTTTTGTTTTCAAGATGGTGAAGATGGTTTTCGATGATGTCAGTTATGACGGAATCTTCAAAACCCAGGTGCAGTGCCTGTATAATAAGGCATTCGCTGAGATTGTTCGCGCATACACCCATGGGGTCAAATGTCTGCAGCAGGGTTAAAACCTGACTGACCTTCTCCTCGGACGAAGAACCGCTCATCCTGACAAGTTCTTCAGAAGGAATATCGAGATAACCGCTTTTGCTTAAGTTTCCGATAATAAGGCTCCCGATATTTTTTTCCTCTTCAGTCGGAGATGTCATAAGCAACTGCCAGAGAAGATGATCGCTCAGGGATTCCCTGCGTGAGATAAAAGCTTCATATTTTGGCCCGTCTTTTCCTTCGATCTCAAAATTGATGTTGCCGGGAGAATTGTATTCATCAATATAATTGCTCCAGTCAATATCATCGTTTATTTTTTCTTCTATTGTGACTTCTTTTTCCGATGGAACATCATCGGAGGGGGGTTCAGAATGTTCCTCGGTCTGATCTTCAGGAGAAATTCCCTCCGCAACTTCATCCAAAGCCGGATTTTCTTCCAGTTCCTGATAAATTGTATCCAAAAGTTCCAGCCTGGACAACTGCAGAAGTCTTATCGCCATCTGGAGCTGCGGTGTCATAACCAGTTGCTGACTCAGCCTGGTCTGCTGTTTTAATTCAATTCCCATTTTTCCCTGTCAGTTATTGATTATCGGCTGCAACGGACCACAAACCGTTTATAACCATCTCCTCCTGAGTTTTTTCCAGTCTCCCTTTTGGTTGCCGGCTACAAACCATTTATAACCTGAATTCATCCCCCAAATAGATACGACGGGCAGTCTCACTTGATGCTATTTTTTCCGGAGATCCGGATTCAATCACCTTTCCATCATTTAATATATACGCGTTGTCACATGCTCCGAGTGTTTCCCTTACATTATGGTCGGAAATAAGGACACCGATCCCCCGCCTTTTCAGATGTGCAATGATGTTTTTGATGTCAATGACGGCCAAAGGGTCCACGCCTGCAAAAGGCTCATCCAGAAGCATAAAAAACGGTTCTGTGGCAAGGGCGCGGGCGATTTCCAGGCGTCGGCGCTCACCACCTGAAAGTACGCCGGCTGTCTGATCCGAAAGATGTCTGATACCCAGCTCATCCAGAAGCTTGTCTGTACGGTCTTCCATCTTTGATTTCGAGACAGCCTTGTCATTTCCCGGGGATTGCCCTCCTCTCCTATTTCCAGGCTCC
Organism: Desulfobacterales bacterium; assembly: GCA_029934695.1. Classification (GTDB taxonomy): domain Bacteria; phylum Desulfobacterota; class Desulfobacteria; order Desulfobacterales; family 4be13; genus JAOZLU01. The sequence continues at coordinate 4,978 of JAOZLU010000478.1, forward strand.
GGCCTGGGAACGATCTCAAGGATCGCCATGACATTCTGTTTTACGGTCAGTTTCCTGAAAATCGAAGTTTCCTGAGGAAGATAACCGAGCCCTTTACGCGCTCTCAGGTACATAGGGTAATCCGTGATATCTTCATCGTCAAGAAAAACCTGCCCCCCATCCGGCCTGACCATCCCCACAGTCATGTAAAATGTGGTGGTCTTGCCTGCTCCGTTCGGCCCCAGAAGCCCGACAACATCACCGCTTCTGACATTCAGGCATACAGAATTCACAACCCGCCTTCCATGATAAATTTTGACCAGATTCTGAACAGATAATTTTGCCATATCAGTTGTCAGTCAGGGACTTACAAATAAATAATTTGCCTTGGTATCTGGGCATAAATAACCTGAACATTTCAGTGCGTCTTTCTTGGAGAAATTTTATAATTCCATTCCCCGTGAAAATCAGCCCTCTC
>JAOZLU010001043.1 GCA_029934695.1 Desulfobacterales bacterium
TTCACAGCATCCGAGGGCACGTTCAGCCACAATATGTCGCAGTTTTCGAGATTTACGCATCTGTTGAAGAAGTGATCCCCAGATCGTGCATGAGCAACATCAGCGGCCGGTTCCGGATACCGGCCAGCTCCGTCAGACACCCCATCCGTTCGGCATCCAGAAGTTCCACCTGATCGGTGAGTCGCAGGATATCCTCATATTCCTCCGGAGTGAGAGTCCTGGTATCCCGCTTCTCAATCAGCTCATTATATCTGTGTTGCAGGGCCGACGGAACACCCTGATTAATCCTGAGCAGCAACTCGGACTCACGACGTGAGAGACGGTGTTTCTCATAAGACGGACGGATTCCGCACACAGTGCGGACAAATTTCTCAAACTCGGCCTGCGGGAGCCGTATCACAGCACTCACCAACTGGTCAAACGACAACTCCGCATTCGTTTGTGCAAGAGACATGCTCTCTCCTTCCCCTGTTTTACCGTAAAAATATATGCCATTCTGTTTTCATAAAGTGTGACCGTTCAATCATGATGACCAAATACAGACAGTATAAACAGCCGGTCAGAAAATTGCAAGGCTCTTTCACAGATCAGGCAATTACATAAAAGTGGAAGCTGTCAACAAACTGGGAAAGAAACCCGGCTTTTTCCGATAAAAAAGCCGGGTTTCTTTTTCATCCGTTACAATTATCCTGTGAAGCTGGCAGGGCGCACAGAATCCCTTATGTCTGTTCATGACACCTTCAGAAATGGCATAACATTTTTATATGATAATAAATTTGTTATTTCAAAGGGATGGGAATATGCTCCCGGAACATCAGAAAAGCCTGCCTCTGAATACTGTTTTCACCCCATTGATTCTTTTCCGGAAATTCCCTGTAATCTGGTCATCCTGTTTCTGTGATAAGCAAATACCATCAGTCAGAGGTCGCCGGACATCATGGCCCATGCCGTCTGCAGGTTCACACCTCATCCGGAGAAATCCCCAGTTCCCTGAGCTTCGCTGCCAGACGCTCGGCCCGGTCGGCTTCCTGTTCGGCCCGGGTTTCCGCCTGTTCAGTCATCTCCCGGAGCTGTCCGGTGTCCTTTTCTGTCTGGTAGGCGTAGGAATCCGTGTCCCAATTGTAAAGAATGCGCGGCGGAATCATCAGCCGGTCTCAATGTCTTCACCTCTGTGTCCGCAGGTGTGACATCCTTTGCAGCAATCCAGCCGGGATACGGCATCTCAGCCGTGAGCGGTTCCTGCAACATCTCAGTCATTGTCTCTGTCCTCCTGTGAATTTTTTCGGTTCCCGCATCCGGTGTATCCTGACGTTTCAGTCCGGCAGAATCCCCGCCGCCCTGAGTTTCTCCCTCAGCAGTCTGTTTTCCTCCTCTGCGCTTTCTGCCCGGGCTTCTGCCTGTTTGCACAGTGCGGCCTCCTGTTCTGCCCGGTTCTTTTCCTGTTCTGCCCGGGTTTCTGCCTGTTCTGCCCGCTCCCGGAGCTGTCCGGTGTCACACAATATTTCGTCT
>JAOZLU010001044.1 GCA_029934695.1 Desulfobacterales bacterium
AAATTTGAAAAACTGAGGTGATTCGTGACCAGTCAGGATGGGCACTATAAATGGGAAGTGAGGAGGATGCGGCAACACGGAAAAAACGCATTGTCCCTTTGTCTCATATTTCTCGCAAAGGCGCAGAGGCGCAAAGAAAAGGCACGGGAAAACTGGCTGAGGAACCCCTCTCTGCGCCTTTGCGAGATTTTTGGGGGAATGCGTTTTTTCTGAGTCCCTTATGCCGACACAAACATTATCAATCAGGTTATAATGAGTTATAAAATTTAAGGAGGAAAGTTGCCATGTGTCTTAAAAATATTCTGATTATAACGGATTCAGGGGAGGCTCCCGCACCTGCCCTCAGACAGATCCGGGAACGTGCAGGTTTAAGCTTTGTGCCCCTTTGTGCCAAAAGGTGCAGGGCTGATTTCAGACCTCCCCTGAAAGCAGATTTTAATTTCTGAATCACTGCAAAAAAATTGACATTTTATCCTGTTATGGAATATTATTTTATCCTTACTTTGAAAATGGTCTTTATACAGTTGACAGCAAAAATATTTGCAGAAAGGATACATATTGGCTGGCTACACAATACTGGTTGTTGATGATGATCCGACCATGCATCTGATTATGGGAAAAAATCTGGAAATGTCAGGATACAACGTAATTCATGCAGAAAGTGGCGGACAAGGATTGAAAAAAATAAAAGAGCATCAGCCTGATCTGGTCCTTATGGATATCGAAATGCCAGATATGAATGGATTTCAGGCTCTTGAAGAGATCAAAAAAACCGAGTTCAGGGATATTCCCATTATGCTTGTGAGTGCCTTGGAGCATCAGCATCTGAAGGTAAAGGGGCTGAGACAGGGTGCTGATGATTATATAACAAAACCCATTGACAGTGCCGAATTCCTTGCACGGGTTATGGCTGTTCTTCGCCGTACGGAACGCTATCGCAGGGTGGAAGGGATGATGGAGGGAAACCTGTCTGATGTGGAACTGTCCGATCTCCTGCAAAGCATGGAGTTCGGGTCAAAAACTGCCAGTCTGTTTCTGAAAGATATTGACGGGGAAATTTATGTTGAAAGCGGCTTTCTGATCCATGCACGGCAGGGCAGTTTCACAGAAGAACAGGCAATCATCCGTATTTTCCTGCTTGAAAAAGGCTCTTTTTCTATAAAGTTTAATGAGTTGCCTGAAAATATATCCAAACAGTCCAGATCCCTGATGTCAGTTTTAATGAGTGCCGCAAACGAGGTGGATGAGGTTAAGGATATCATAGGCCGGATGAATGCCGAAAATCATTTTATAAAAATTGATGACGATGTTTCGGAATTCCCTGATATTGAGAAACTCAGAAAATATCCTTCACTCACTATTATAGATATGATTGTCTTGATGGAGGGAAATCCCGGAGATAATCTTAATGTTCTGATCAATGCTTCAAAAAAAGATAAGCTCAGACTTATGAAATGATGTTTGATGTTTGATGTTTGATGTTTGATGTTTGATGTTTGATGTTTG
>JAOZLU010000056.1 GCA_029934695.1 Desulfobacterales bacterium
CATCAAACATCAAACATCAAACATCAAACATCAAACATCAAACATCAAACATAATTTCCTGTTCCTTCTTCATTGATCCAGTCTGATTTTAAAACTTCAATAGTTTCAAAATGTTCCATTTGTTCCATCATATCATTCAAAATGATGCTGAGTTCATTGATGCTGTATGGTTTTTCCATGGCACCGCTGAAGCCGTATTTTTCAAAATCAGCCATCTCAGGATCATTGGAATACCCGCTGGCAGCAATCCCTTTGACATAAGGATCAATTTTAATAAGTTTTTTAAGGACTTGCTTGCCTCCTGCACCGCCTTTGACGTGCAGATCCAGAATAACCACATCAAAAGGCTTTCCGGAACTCATAGCGTTTTGGTACGACTTGGTTGCCTCATCACCGTTTTTTGAAAATGCGACATCATAACCCAGCTCATTCAGCATATGGCATGCGACATCTATGACGATGTCCTCATCATCCATAATAAGAATTCTTCCCTTGTCCAAAACAGGTTGCTTTTTTGTTTTCTTTTTTATTTTCTTTGGCAGTTTTTTCTTGTTGGAAGCAGGGATATAGATATCAAATATTGTTTTTGACCCGGGGACTGAACTCACGTCAATATATCCGTGATGTTTTTTTATGACAGAGTAGGCAGTTGTAAGACCCAGGCCCCGTCTTTTCTGTTCTCCGGTATTTTTGGTTGAGAAATAAGGATCAAATATTTTTCCAATATCTTCCTCACGGATACCGGCACCCTGATTCCGAACAGATATTTTTATATAGTCCCCTGATTTTATTGTTAAGATTCCATTTTTACTGCCTTCTGGAATCGTAATATTTTCAGCATGAATTTTAATCTGTCCCCCTCCGGGCATCGCTTCCACGGCATTGGAAATCAGGTTGCTGATAACCTGCCTCATATACTTTTCATCAAAGGCGGCCAGCCACAGATCATCAGGTATGAAAAATCTGCTTGCAACATTGGAACCTGAAATCACTGAGTTTGCCGTATCTCTGATGAGATTTGCAAGCGATCCGGTTTTTCTGATAATCGTCCCGCCCTTGGAGAAGATGACAAATTGCCGGGTCAGGTCCTTTATATTTATACAGGATTCTTTGGCATAAGACAATATTTCATGGATTTTTCCCCCGGGTTCCAAATTTATCTGGGCAAGATCAATATTCCCCATGATTCCGGTTAAAAGATTGTTTAAATCATCAGTAAATCCGCCGGCGAGGGTAGCCAAAGATTCAAATTTTTCAACTCTCAGAAATTCTTTCTCCGTTTTCCTCCGTTGTGTGAGATCACGGGCAATGATAAGAATATCCGAAGGTTTGCCGCCATCTTTTATTATCAGGGAAGAACTTATTTCCACGGGAATCAGTTTCAGTTCTCTGTTGATGAGCGCGGCCTCGAAAATCATAATCTCTCTGTTCTCGGTAACAGACTCGCTCAGATTTTTTTTTTGGAGCTGTCCAAGGTAATCCGGAGGAACCAAGTCTGCGATATTCATATCCATCAGCTCTTCTTTGAAATATCCGCTGAGTTCCTCCCCTCCCTGATTCACATAGGTGATTCTTCCTTCCATATCAAATGTCATGATCAATTCCCTTGCACATTCGGTAATAAGGAAATCTGTTTCTTTGGTCTTATCCGGGATGGCCTGGGCCTGAGCAGATTCATCGCCATTTTCCACCATCTGGTGAAGATCATGAGCGATGATAAGGATGTCAGCGGGTTCATTCTCTTTTATGATTAACGAGGAACTTATTCTTACAGGGAGCGTTTTCAAGTTTCTGTCAACAAACTCCGCCTTATGGAGAACAAGTTTTTCTTTGCCGTCATCGTGTCTGTTCAGAAGTTCTTCTTCTATTTTTTCAAGCTGGTCCGAAGGAAGAATATCCTCAATGCTCATGGCCAGCAATTCTTCTTCAAAATATCCGAGCGTCTTTGTCGTCTTTTCATTCACATAAGTGATTCTTCCATATATGTCAAAGGTCAGTATCATTTCCCCCGCAGCCTCGACAATGAGGCGGTATCTTTCTTCTTCCCCCTCTGCTCCGCCTCGCTGGGCCTGCTTATAGTTGATAATATCTGTTGTGAGGGATACAAACCTTATTACCCGTCCCTTTTCATCCTGTCTGTAAGTCCAGCTCTGCTGCAATTCTGCAATTTCTGCTTTTGCTCTCTTTTTCCTCTTTTTGAGATATCTTCCGACCCAGAGAGGCGGGACAGTTTCTCCCTGCGTAAGTTTTGTCAGATGTTCCTTCAGCTTTGACCTGTCAAAATCAGATGCGAGCAATTGCCATATCTGTTTTCCCTTAAGTTCCCCTCCGCTGTAAGCCAGAATTTCACACTGGACAGAATTGGTATAGATGATATTCCCGTAAATATCCACTTCCTGAATTCCATAGAGATTGGTTTGGACAAGCGTCTGATAAAGTTTTTCAGCTTCGCTGACCTGTCGGCGCAACATCTCTGTTTCCTTTATAAATCGTTCTTCGGTTTCATTCATTTTTGTACTCCTGAATCTGAAATTTGGGGAAAAAATTCAAATTTTTTCTGATTATAACGGTTTTAGGGGCCTTGAATGTGAACGTGCCCGTGAACCCATGCATGTTCCGTTCACGGGGGACTTCCCCGCATCCGTTATAATCAGATTAAAAAATATTCCGATTATAACGCTTTTAGGGGAGGCCTGAAATCAGCCCTGCGTCGCACCTTTTTAACCACAAAGGGCACAAAGGGGCCACAAAGGGGCACAAAGCTCAGACCTGGGGCACAAAGCTTAAACCTGCACGTTCAGGCCGGATCTGTCTGAGGGCAGGTGCGGGAGTCTCCCCTGAATCCGTTATAATCAGAAAATATTATATCTTGCTTTTCTTTTTAATGCACTAAAAAAATGACAGGTCTGTAATTTTTTAAGTGAAGTTGAAAAAAGAGAAAAGATTAAAGCCATTTATAATAACAGATTCGGATAAATATGCAGGTTGGGGAAAAGACATTTGGATGCCTTCAGCAGCTTGTCACGACCCCTGAGCTTGTCGAAGGGGCTCAAAGTTGAGGGTTGCAAAATAGTCGTTTACCGTTTCTTCCCGACGGATCAGCTCCACCGAACCATCCATGCGAAGGAGGAGTTCCTTTGGTCGAAGCTTTCCATTATAGTTGAACCCCATGGAATGGCCGTGCGCGCCGGTATCCTGAATGATAAGGATATCCCCCTCCTCAATTTCCGGAAGACTGCGCTGGATGGCAAATTTGTCATTGTTTTCACAGAGAGAGCCGACCACATCCACAATGCTGTGTTCCTGATCCGAATCTTTGCCCAGTACGCTGATATGATGGTACGCACCGTATATGGCAGGACGCATCAGCGCTGTCATGCAGGCATCAACACCGATGTATTTCCTGTAAATATTTTTCTCGTTAATTGCTTTCACCACCAGCACCCCATGAGGTCCGGTCATGAAGCGGCCGCTTTCCAGGCAGAGTCCGGGGGCGTAACCGTTTCGTTTTTCAAACTGGTTCAGCAATCCGGTGATTTCCTCTGCCATCGCATGAATATCAAGGGGCCTGTCTTCCGGTTTATAGGGGATACCCAGTCCGCCCCCGATATTCACAGACTCAAAAACGATTCCAACCTCCTTTGATATCCACTCAGCCAGTTCAAGGAGCATCTGGGCCGTCTCAACCATGTATTTGTAATCCAGTTCGTTGGAAATCAGCATGTTGTGAAGCCCGAAACGCCTGACGCCACGGTCGCGTACTGTCCTGTAGGCATCAAGTATCTGTTCATGGCTGACACCATATTTGGATTCCGCGGGACTCCCGATAATGGCGTTACCGGTGCGCCGGGGACCGGGATTGTAGCGGAAATATATAAATTCGGGCAGTTCAGGGACCTTGGGGATGAGCGTCACATCATCCAGATTTAATATGCAGCCCCCGTCAGCCGCGGCTACCTTAAATTCTTCGGGACTGGTATTGTTGGAAGTGAATATGATATCCTCCCCGCGTCCCCCTGCCATGCGGCTGAGGAGAAGCTCGGGGATGGAACTGCAGTCAAAACCGAACCCCATTTCTTTCATGATCTCAAGGATACGCGGATTCGGGAGTGCCTTGACTGCAAAGTATTCACGAAAATCTTTCACATCTGAGAACGCATCTTTGAGCGTCTGCCCGGTTTCACGGATGCCTGTCTCATCATAAATATGAAACGGTGTGCCAAAATGTTCGGCAATTTCTTTTAATGTGGGAAAAAGTCGGCCTTTAAATGTCTCGGATATGGGCATTCTGATGATTCCTTTCTTTTGTCACTGGGAATATTTTCTGATAAACTTTCTGATATCTTTTACAATTTCTCCGGCAGGGAAACCTTTTGCCTTTGCCCCCCTGATCCATTGACTGGTCAGAGGCTGAATCAGATAGTCAAACTTTGTTTTCTGGGCCTTTGTCATCTCTATGAATTCAACCTGATACGTTTCTTTTGCCCAGGCAATGGCCTCCTTCACATGATTATCCACATATTTGCCTGTCCATTCTGCCTGTTCCGCACCCATATCTGCCATGATCTTTCGGACATCTTCAGGCAGGGAATTCCATTTGTCCAGATTCATCACCACGGCGAGGGGATAGATTGCAGTGTTGGTCATGGTCACAAAGCGGCATGTTTCGGCAAAGTTCATGTCCTGTATGAGATCAAGTGTGCTGAGCAGTCCCTGTACCTGGCCTTTTGCCAATGCTTCAGGCGTTTTGCCGATGGGCATATCCGCCAAGTTCGCTCCCCATGCCTTCAGAATCTGACCGGCCCCCCCTGAGGCTCTCAGATCCAGCCCTTTGATATCGCGGATGCCTCTCACAGGCTTTTTGGACATGATATTCGACGGTGCTGTGGTGAACATGGTCAGCACCTTCACTTTTGCAAAGGATTCAGGTTTGTATTTGTTGTAAATATCCCAGAGGACAAGGCTGCCCACCCGTGCATCGGGAATTTTGAGAGGCAGACTGGTCCCGTTGGTAATGACAAAACGATCCCCCAGATAGGACATGACAAAGCAGCCGATATCTGCCTTTCCTTCTATTATGCCGTCAATCATGTTCACAGCCCCGAGCAGCTTGCTGTTCGGAAATGTCTCAATGGCAACTTTTCCGCCGGTTTGTTTTTCCACTTCGTTTTTCCACCTTTCCATCTGAACACTGGTAAAGGCACTTGCAGGCATGAAGTCGGCATATTTCAGTCTGATCGGCTCTGCCGGGGCAGATATCGGCATAAACATAAACGATACAGACAGTAATACAGTCAGAATGCCGACAGTCATCTTTCCTGATTTTGTTTTCATTTCAAAAAGACCTCCTTTTTTTTAAAGTTTTAGGAAAAATTGTAAAACTTTCCTGGTTCTAACGCAGAGTTCAGCGGGCGGGGTTTTCCGATGCGCCTCATTGCCGATTCCGGGTAGATGCACCTGTTACCAGGCGCACTCCCCACAGACCCGGACGTGAAGATTTCCCTCATCCGGTTCTTCGGTTCCGAAGATTTTCACCCCTTCGGAAATCAGACAGGCACGACTCCGTCTGACGAATAACTTTTGCTGTCCTGCAGGCTCTTCAGATGTTGTGGATTATTCTTGGCAATGGTAACGGGAAGTCTGAGATTATTTTCTCATACTTCTCTTAGCTCAGTCCGCCCTTGTGATTGCTTCGCACTCCGAAATACTGGCAGTACCCCAGCAACTTCTCACAAAATGCCTTATGCTGTTCTTTCAGCGGTCTGTGACGATTCCTCATACGCCAGTCCCACAGCGTTTTCATAAAACACATCGGGCGTTTCTCAGCCGTTTTTTTCTTTATCACCCAGAATCCCCGGAGGGATTTTGCCCAGTAAAAGATGAAACCGAGAAAGCCGGTGCGGTTCCGCACTGACCATCGGTACTATGTTCCGCTAAGACTGCCGTCTGACCGTCTCCGGGTCGTTCGATTTTCTCTGTCCTTCCCCGATACCCTGCTTTGCCCGTCTTTTGTCGTCTCTGCATTCGCAGTCTCACCGCTGAGGCGGGGCCTCCTCCGTGATGCCGGGATTTCGTCTCCTCATACCTTTCTTTCTCCGCAGGGAGACAGACGGCTCTCCCAAGTTCCCATATCATCCCTTTAAACGCATGCCCTGGTCTGAGACCCGGTGGTGTCCCGGATGCCAGGCCATATCGCATTCCCGGACTGCTGCCTTCCGGTCATTGCAGACCGTCGGCTTTCCCTTCCGGCTGCCCAATAAGACCGCAACCATACCCATTTCGGGGCTTCAGACTCCCGTTGCCGGGTTTGCCTGCGGGTTTGGCTGGTGACCTGTCGGCTCAACTTTGATCAGGCGAGACTTTCATATTTATACAGACTGACACAGACAGAGATGTGCTGTCAAGTCTTTTTGTATTTTCCCGGGATATTCTGAAAGAAAACGGATTCTCTCAGTGTCATTTCAGAAAAATACTGACAGGCTACTTTTTCATAATTAATTACTGCCTGCATAAAGGCTCTAAAAATATTGTAATGCAGAGGCTGAAAGAAGTTCTTGAAACCCTCTGGCATTGAATAAAGATTCTTTCTCTGCATCTGATGTCTGTGTTCAACCTGTCTGCATTTCTGCCATTTTCAAAGCTGGCGCATCTGATTTACAGAACAGTTGCCATGACTTATGCTGAGTATGCCGGCAGGAAATAGACGACATTGAAAAACAGCTTCCTCTGGAAGTTCGGCTTGATAAATATTTCACAATCATTATATAGCGCACTTGTCAAAACTTATTTGGCCGGTAGCACAAATTACTCTGTCATTGTTATTATCTCATTTTTAACAAATAAGAGGTTTTTGTAGATTGATTTTAAATCTTCTATTTTGGTCGAATCAAAATTTTGTGAAATAAAATATTGATATTTATGCAATCCCAATTTCTCCAAGATGGCAAAGTGCCAGTTCCCACCGATAATGTAAGCACCTTTTATGAACTTCCAGTCATTTAATTCAACCGCACTTATGAGTTCAGCCAACAACTGAGGTCTTGGATTGCCGTAGTCCTCACTTCTCTTAAACTCCTGAATAAAAAAATACGGTTTTTTGCTCTCGACCAATCCCTGAGACACGACAAAATCGACGGTACCGTTTAAGATAAATTTATCTGTCGCATAGCTCATGGGCAGTTCATAAAATCCACGTATTCCTTTATCTCTTAACATAAAATTAATTTTGTTAAGCAAAGGAATTATGTGATAGACTTTCAAATCTTCCTCATTATAATCCTCTATCAGGCCACTGTTCTGTTCGATCAGCTGCTGTAAATATCTGACAATATCCTCAGTCAGGTGAATATCATTATTAAACCAGCTGTTGAAAATCAGAGGATTTAATTTTTTTTCAATCTCAAACAACTTTTTTAACTCAGCATCTCTGATTTTACTATATTGATAGGTAGGGATTTCGTCTTTACCCATCAGGATGGCAACCTGTTTTTTTAAATCTTCTATCTCTTTTAACAGTTTTAATTCAATTTCACTGTTCATAAAATATCCTGTTGTCTGAATAAAAAATTTTCAGAATTAAAGAATTTTCAGAACAGATAAATTACTTAGGAAATCACATTATTCTGTAAATTCTCAAATTCGGTTACATCTTTCCGCGGCAGTCGATCTTCGGAGAGCCAATTTCAGCGGAGCCGATCTCAGCGATACCAATATCCGGAAACTCTTCGATAATTTTGTGAAATGTGTATCCTGCCGCAAGATATCCCAGAATAAGGCCTGCGGGAATCCTTGTGCCTCTCAGACGGGGTTTTCCGTGAAGCACATCCGCACTGCTTACTATGTGATTTTTCCAACTGACCGGCATATTATCCTCCTTTTCAGACTTTCCCTGCAAGCAGTTCATTCGGAGACAGTTTTATTGCTTAGGGACTCGGAAAAAACGCATTCCCCCATCATTTTATATATCACACAAAGACACAAAGACCACAAAGAAGGGCACAGAGGGCGGAAGCCTGTTCTGTCTCCGACCGGCCGAATGTCTTTTCGGGGGAATGCGTTTTTTCTGAGTACCTTATATGATTTCCGGTCAGGAGTCAGCCAGAAATCGTTTTCATTCAATGACACAAATTCTCCGAGATAAGCGGGAGCTGTTTTCGTCCGCTTAACCGCCCATTGTCGCAAATCTGTGTGCCTGAGCGTAAATATGAAGTGCGGCGGTCAGATAATTCTCATAATTATCGCCCTGCGCTTTGAACCATTCCAAAACCTCAGACTCAACTTCCACTGTCACTTTTACTTTGGTCTTCGGCATTCGCCATTTGGCTGTGGCAAAAAAATTTTCTGTAAGCGGCGGAATATCCGAAGTGTCAATCATGTCATCGGTCATTGCGTCAATAAGTTCCAAATTCATCCCTGTAGGCTTGTTCGTATTGTTTTCGTTCATTGCCTGTGGCCTTTCGTAAAGAAATTATCCGTATGCTATCTTCGTCCGGTTCGGTAAATACGATTACCAATATCCGCATATCCATAATTCCGATACCTGTCCAACGCTCCTCATCGTAATCTTCACGGTCGTCCAGATTGACTATGAGAGGTTTTTCAAAAAGTTTGTGTGCGTCAGCAAAATCCAATTTGCATTTTCTGATATTGACCTGATTCTTTTATTTATCCCATTCAAATTTCATAAATTTCACAAGCTGTATTTTACTCAGATCAATTTTTATTTTCTGTTTTTTTCTGCCCTCAGAAAAGTGGTTTTAAGGACTGTTCCGACAGTATTTTCCATCCGTATTCTGTAATATCACAAGTTGTCTTGGTTCGGCCCCATACACGCCTTTGCCTCCCATGTCGCTCTTTTTGGCCCCGAAAAGATGATTGTCGGCTCAGTTTGCAGCAAAAACAAGCAGACAATTCGTTTAGTATCAGATATTTGGTCAGCACGGCAAAGCGTTTGAGGCGGATGCGGCGGATTTCGGGTTTTCTCTCAATCGGATAGCTCATCGGAAATTTGCAGACCTGTTCCATGACACTTTCAAAATCACTGAGGTACAACGGCACTCCGAGACCCGGCTGCTGCGATTCACAGTATGCGACTGTTTCGAGATGTTCGGTTTCCGCTTCGGGATGAAACTGATAATATTTATATGACTGAATTTCTGACTCAACCCAAAAGAGCCGCACCCAAATGATTTGGACAAAAAAGGAAAAGTAAGAGCTTGTTATCAACACACTTGTTTAAAATATGTTTCTAATTCATTTCCGTTTCCTGATCCTGATGATTTTCGGCCTGTATTTTTCTTTTTCAGACAGCTTGTTTCCCATCAGCCTTACAATCAGAAACGCCAGAAAGAAAAACAGAAATCCCAGCACCAGGGACCAGACAGCCGCACTGAGATTATAATTCGGGACAATCTCCTGCCCGATAACCGCGCCTGCAATCATGCACAGAATCGGAAAGACATAAATAAGGAAAGAAGCTTTTATCAGGGAGGAGGTTTCAAGGCTCATGACAACCTCGTCACCCTCCTTTGCCCCGATTGTGTTTATTACTTCCACCTCCATCTCTTTTCCCCCTCCCAGAGTATGACAACTGTCTTTTGCCGCGCACGATTCACATGCGCTGGTCTTCGTTGTTTTTACATAAGTGGCTGTGGAGTCCAGTTTTGTTACAGTACCTTTTTCAGTTGCCAAAATAATAACCTTTTTGCTTTAAATCAGAGTTGAGACTTCCCAAGTCTCAGAAAATTTTCGGAAGTCTCAGGGAATTTAAAAAAATAATCTGTCCAGTCTCGTTCCCATACAGAACGCGGGAGAAAAAAGCGGGTATGTTGAAAAGTCCTCACTGCCCCACGGACGCGAAGCGTCCAGCCTGCATTCCCACGCGAAGCGTGGGAACGAGATCGGGTATGTTGTTCTAGGCTGCGGCTTTTTGTTCTGCGGCTTCTTCTGAACGCTCATAGCAGATCAGTCCGCACTGGAGACATCTTGAAGCTTCGGTCTGGGCCATTTCCTCTGTAAACCCCTTTTCAATTTCCCCGCCTGCTGCCAACTCTTTTGTACTGCCCAACGGCATGATCAGGCGTGGTTTTGGCCGGACATTTTCCACACAATCCACATTCTGCAAGACAGAATCGGGTCTGAGTACCGTTTCAGAAAGGTCCGACGAAATGCCATACATGATCTGATGCATGGATGCCGCGCCTCTCCGCCCTGCGGCAATGGCTTTTATTGCGGCACTGAAATCAGTCAGAACATCCCCCTCGGCAAACAGGCCTGTTTTGTCGCTGTTTGCAGGCTGTTTGTAAGGTGCTCTGCCTTCCCAGCGAATCGGGGCCTCGACAGGCTCGGCCACCTTTTCGGCCACCTCTTCAGCCACCTCGGCAGTTTCCGGCTCATACTTTGTAAAAATAAGCTCAGGAAACCGGCCGGATGCAGTAAACAGCGTCTGCAACGGTATGGTGGTTTTCGACAGGGTACCGGATTCAACATATTCCAGTTCGGTAAGACGATTCCCCTCGCCAAAAAGACGGCTGATTCCGGCATTGAAAATGATCTTGACGCCTTCCTCTTCAAGAGGCTCGGTATCCGACGCTTCCGCAGGGCTGTTCTCCTGTGTTTGCCGGAACAGAACCGTTATGTTTTCCACGCCGAGATCAACACATATTTTTGCTGCATCAAGGGCAAGCTTCCCGCCCCCTGCAATGACAACCTCTGACCCGCAGGGAATTTTGTTATGCCTTTTGGAATCCGCTTTTATCAGATCCAGCAGGAGAAACGTGCCCGGAATCGGTTCCTCTGTATTATCCGCTCCTCCACGGGTCAGGCGGCTGTCCCAACCGCCCGAAGCCAGGAAAACCGCTTCAAAACCCTCTGCGAGAAGCGAATCAACCGTGAAATCCTTTCCCAGTGTCTTTTCTGTCTGAGCCGTCACCCCCATCTCAAGGACTCCCTCAATATCCCAATCCAGAATATCTTGGGGCATCCGGTACTTTGCAATGGCACTTCGGAGCAGACCGCCCAGCTTGGAGGTTGCCTCAAACACCGTTGGTTCGTGACCCAGCCGGGCTGCAAAATAAGCAGCGGACAGTCCCTCCACACCTCCGCCGACCACGGCAATCTTCCGGCCTGTGTTCGGTGCTCTGAAGGGGAGTATTCTTTCTCCGCTTTCCTTTTCAAAATCAGAGGCAAAGCGTTTCAGGAAATTTATGGCCACCGGCTCATCAGCATATTTGCGCCTGCACTCTGTTTCACAGGGACGGGGGCAGATTCTGCCGATAACCGTGGGAAACGGATTCCGTTCTTTGATGACCTGAACACTGCGGTGATAATCCCCTAAGGCAATCTGCCGGACATATTCCCGGATGTTGATTCCGGCCGGGCAGGCTCTCTGGCAGGGGGTGGTACATTCTTCAGTCGTATATTCACGCAAAATACGCCTTGTCACAGAAGAAAGTGTGATGATGTGTTTCGGGCACACCCGCTCGCAGGTTCCGCATCCTGTGCAACGATCTGCGTCAACCACCGGCAGACCTTCCGGCCCCATGACAATGGCATCAAACGGACATGCCGCAGCGCAACTGCCAAGGCCCAGACATCCCACGGAACATATCTTCATGCCGCCGCTCAGGAGGGCCGCTGCCCTGCAATCACTCAGACCGTCGTAAATATATTTTGTGTCCGCATCCTGCACACCGAAAAAACATCCGGGCCTTGCGATATCAGGCTCTTTTGCTTCAACTGTAAGTCCCAGAAGACTTGCAATGGCTTCAGCAACCTCCGGCCCGGCCGCCACACAGGAGTTCGGTTCGGCTTTGCCGGCCACAATGGCTTCGGCATTGGCACTGCAACCCGGAAGTCCGCATCCGCCACAGTTAGCCCCTGGAAGCTCCCCATCAACGGCTTCCACCTTGGGATCAACATACACATAAAAGACCTTCGACGCCGCGGCCAGCCCGGTTCCTATAAGAATTCCCAAGCCTCCCATCATAAAAACTGCTTCTATCATAATTGAAACTCCTTTTTTGTTATCTGTCAGTGGTCATTCTCTGGTAAACGCTGACTCAATGGGCATTGGCAGTTATCAGCTATCACTGACCATTTGTCATTGACCATTCTAACGGTTTCTGTGGTTTCCGACACGGGCTGAAAATTGTGAACAGCAGATGAACGCAGACAGCCTGCAGGCTCATCCGCGGTTTGTGAAGGCTGTCCTTCAGACCGGCTTTCAGGATCATGACTGTCTGAAATCATATACGACCAACATCATTCATCATTTACCATTCATCATTTACCATTCATCATTTACCATTCATCATTTACCATTCATCATTCATCATTTACCATTTACCAGAACCCATCAAGTCCTCTTAATCCGTTTATATAAAGCCGTCCGCTTGCCATAAATAATGAGCAGCGGGTCATCAGAACAGGTAAATTGCAGGATCGTGCCAGTTCCACAGTACTCTGCCCGGGTTTTTTTCCCCTTACAAAGACAATTGCAGCAATGCCGGCGATTTTGGCTGCCCGGATGACCTCATCTGTAGCGAGACCTGTAAGCAAAACAGTCTCATTTGTCACGCAGTCCAGAACATCATCCATCAGATCCGAACCCCCCGCTGCAAATATTGTTTTGTCAAGCTCATCATCCCCTGTAAGGACATCTGCTTCTAAAATATCCCGTATTTCAAATAATTTCATTGACAGAGCCAATCCTGTTATATCAAAAGCGTGTAACCAAAACAGAGCTGAAAGTGAAAAGTCCCTCCAGCTTGCAACTTTATTTTCAATTTCTGTTCCATTTTGCTTGCACTTATATTAAATTATATTCACTTGCTTTATGTACAAAGCCACATTTCATAATAATAAAAAAAAGTCAATGAATTGCTGATACAAAAAAGATTGAATGAAACATTTAAATATGATAGTACTTGACCAAATAAATTTTGACAAGTGCGCTATAAGACAACTTGTCAAAATTTATTTGGTCAGGCAAATAGTCAGGTACTGCAAACATGTCGCCCCCTGTGGGGCTTGGACGGGCTTCGGGCCTGCGGTGCTACAAATATGTCCCCTACGGGGCTTGACGGGCTTCGGGCCTGCCGGTGCTACAAATATGTCGCCCCCTGCGGGGCTTGACGGGCTTCGGGCCTGCCGGTGCTACAAATATGTCGCCCCCTGTGGGGCTTGGACGGGCTACGGGCCTGCCGGTGCTACAAATATGTCGCCCCTGCGGGGCTTGGATCGGAGCTTCCCCTAAATCCGTTATAATCAGAATAATTCCAGCACATTGCGGGATTATCTTCAACTTTCAATTTTTATGTATCAGACAGCTTTTTAAGACAATACTTTCGGTTTTGCAACCGTTTTCACTGTCAAAGTGAAGCGTCGGCTTTCCGGAATGCCCAAGCAAAGCGTTTAAACTATGAATATATCTGGCAACACCACGCGGCAACAAATTTATACGATTTCAGAACTCACCGCGGACATTAAGGATTTGCTTGAAGAAAATTTCCCTTTTATCTGGGTTTCAGGAGAAATTTTCAATTTTCACAAAGCAGCTTCCGGACATGTCTATTTTACTTTAAAAGACAAAACTTCCCAGATAAGTTCGGTGATGTTCAGAGGGCAGAACCGAAATCTGAGATTTGACCCAGAAAACGGAATGGATATAACGGGTCTGGGCAGGATAAATGTTTATGAAGACCGGGGTGTCTATCAGATCATATTTGAATATCTGGAGCCAATGGGCATCGGGGCCTTGCAGGTGGCCTTTGAGCAACTCAAAATGCGTCTTTCCGAAGAAGGGCTTTTTGATAAGCATCATAAGAAACCTTTGCCTCATATACCTCAGAAAATCAGCGTCATCACCTCGCCCACAGGTGCTGTCATCCGTGATATCCTGACAGTGACTGACAGACGCTTTCCAAATGTTCATATTGAAGTCATACCGGTTAAGGTGCAGGGCAAAGGAGCAGACAAGGAGATTGTTTCCGCTGTTGAGCTTCTGAATATGCGGGGGGACTCGGATGTGGCAATCTTGGCCAGGGGCGGGGGTGCTCTGGAGGACCTCCAGGCATTTAATTCGGAAAATGTCGCGAGGGCTGTCTTTTTGTCAGAGATTCCGATAATTTCGGCTGTGGGCCATGAAACAGATGTCACCATTGCTGATTTTGTCGCGGATTTCCGTGCCCCGACCCCCTCTGCCGCGGCAGAGCTGGTTGTTCCGCTGAAAGATAATCTTGTACGGGAATGCAAAGGACTGTCAGCGGCCCTGGCAAGCCGATTTTACAGAGATATTGAGCGACGCCGCACACTTGTGAATGATCTGACAGAGCGGCTGACTGACCCCAAGCGGAAAATACAGAACTTAAGGCTTAAAGCAGATGACCTTGCCAACCGCCTTGTCCGTATATTTATGAATGACATGCGCCAAAGACGTGAACGCCTTTCATGGCGGACGGACCGATTAAAGGCGCTGAGTCCTCTTGCAATCCTGACCCGGGGGTACAGTATTGCCCGGACCATTCCGGGTGCAACTGTTGTCAGAAATTCGGAGGAAGTCAGCAAAGGACAGAATCTTGAAATAATGCTTGCAGAGGGTTCTTTAATCTGCTGTGTTGAAGGGAAATCAGAGAATGGCCAGACAGACATTTGAAAAAGCAATGGAAAAACTGGAAAAGATTGTACTGGAGCTTGAAATCGGGGAACTGCCCCTTGAGAAGGCAATAAAAAAGTTTGAGGAGGGGATTCAGCTTTCAACATTCTGCTCCCAAAAGCTGGATGAGACAGAAAAGAAAGTTACGATTCTGTTGCAGGATCAGGAGGGGAATGTGTCTGAAGAAGCATTTGTGTATGAATAAGTCCCCTGCGGGACAGAGTAAACCATGGAGAACCTGACCTTACAGGAGAGACACAGCCTCCACCCGCCATCCCTGTTCCAAAGGAATTTTGCCTTTTGTTATCTTGGCAGTACAGGTATCCGGTTCCACGGAGACAACTTTCAGAAATACTTCTTTCCCAATGACCTTGAACCATTGCCCCATTTTAACGCCTGCGTCATCTCCTATGTTCAGCCGGATATCATCCCCTTCTGTTTCTGAAATTTCGCCCCTGAGCGGATAAAGTGCTTCCAGTTTTTTCAAAAGCTTTTCGGAAAGTTTCTTTTTCTGGGCAAACACGGACCTGTCGTTTTCCAGGGTCTCAAACAGATTGTCAATCACAACACCTGTTTCTTTGTCCACCAGCCGCATTAAGGCAAGTGGCGGATCATCGTCATCATAGACTTCAAGAAAGAGAAGGAGTTTCGGCATCAGGAGACCCAGATGCTCTGGCTCTTCCCATATCAGTTCCTGGAGGATGACATCGAATGATTTTCTCTCCAGTATCTTAAAGCGTGAGTGTTCGATGAGCTGACTCTGAATGGCAAACGCGGCCAGGTTTTCTTTTTTCTGATTTGAAAAGGAAATCTGGGAATCAAAAATCATGGCCAGCGTCAAAGGGACGGAAGCCTGTGTTTCAGAGGATGGACGCGGGGCTGTCTTTTTCACCAGTTCCTTAAATAACGCCTCGGTTTTCTCCTGTTTTTTCTCAGCCTGGGCCATAAGGATGCGCTGAATCTCAGTCTTTCGGTCAAAATCAGCTTTTTTCATGAAGTAATTGCCCGCGATGGCCCCCACCACCACTGCAACGACGACGATACAGGCCATAAGCCAACTCCACATTTCTTTCAATTTCATCGGGTTGAGAGAATAGTTGAACAATGATCCCCTTGTTGCTGTGTTCCGGCTGATCGTCGGTTCAACGCTCACCTGTTTTTCAGGTTTCTGATTCTGCCCGAAATAGCTGGCCCTCGGGTCCCCGTACAGAATATAACTTGCCCAGCAGGTATCCGGACCGTACTTTTCAATCAGATTGGCTCGTGCCTGCCTTACGGCCTTTCCCGTGGGCATTCCGGAACTCAGGAGATCATAAAACTCATGAGCAAAATATCCGCCCGGTTCATCCATTATTTCCCAGAAGGTTCCCAGATAATGTTTCACGCCTGCGCGCAAAAAAGCATTGGCCAGTCCGAAAGACCCCTCCTCAGCAAAGGTGCCGCCCCTGTCCTCTCTCCCGGGTTGAAAATTGGGAGAGGGGTCCGCTTTCCATTCCCACGGTTCCGTGCGCGCGGACTGACATGCGTTTGAAAAAACAAGCGAGGGCATTGCCGCGCTGCCTGCCATTCTGTCAATATCACGGACTGTGAAATTAGCATCTGCCAGTTGCCATCCGCTTGCTTTTATCCCCCCGGGATCCTCTTGGGAACTGTAATCCGCGTGGCCTGCAAAATGGACGATATCATAATTTTTCATCCTGGCCCTGATCTCATCAGAGGTGATATCACCATCAAGAGAAGGATCAACAATATTTTCTTCATGATTCATCCGGGCCATATCCTGAAAAATTTTCAGCCCTTCGGAACTGGCGACCTCAAGGTCTCCTCTGGGATTCGCCAATATCCACATATTCAGAGGTGCTGCCAATTTTCGGCGTCTGCCTTCGGCGATCTTCTGGCGGGTTTTGACCAACCGGCCCATATTGAATTGCTGGCAGAGAAAGTCCTCATCCACACAAAGCAGTTCCCAGGGGATGTGAACCAGCCGGTCATCAAGCCTCAGAACCAGATACTCGGCATCAGAATGTCTGAGCTTCTCCTTGATATTCCACGGCAGCAGCTCATCGCATAATATCCGGCCCGCGGCTTTGAGCTTTTCAAATTCCCGGACACCCCCGGCCCCCTTCCTGCTTGCGTTGTTCAGCATTTCCACCATGGATACGCAGTTGGCTTCAATCCTGTCCATGGCCGCGGGCAGTTCCTCGTAATGCCAGATCACATCATCCGGTTTGTAAATACCGATTTTCAGGCGGTTTTGTTCCCGGGTGGCTTCAAGATAAACAGTGTCATTTTTCATAGAAACCTGCTTCGTTTATTTCAAAATGGTAGGGGTCGGTCTGAAACCATTTCTTACTTTTCGCGGCTTTCCCTTCCAACATTAATGTGTAATCGCCAAAAGGCTGCTTTTCAAAAAGCACATAACCATCCTTCAGGAATCGTGCGAAAGGGATTTTTCCGTCTTTTAACAAGGTAAGGCTGATATTTTCTGCTGTCTCATTGTCTCTGAGCACTTTCATCCATAAGCGGGCATTTTCATGGTCCGCCTTTTCAACATACATCTCCGTCTGCAGTCCGTTCATATCTTTTCGGATAAAAATGGAATCAGTGGGTGATGCAGTGCTGGGAGATCGGAGAACAGGCGCCAGTCTGTTCTGAAACCGTATGGGAGATGTTCCATCCGTAAGCCATTGGGGAAGAGACATGCCCGCAACCCATTCGGAGAAGTTATGTTTTACTTTTTCTTTAATTTTTTGAAAGGCAGCCCGGGCAGCATCCGCAGGCCCAGGTTCGTATGAATCTGATTCGCTGTCGCTCAGAAGGATGTTTGCCAGCACAAACTCTTCCATGCATTCGTCACATATTGAAAGGTGTTTCTCAGCTCTATCTCTCTTTTTATCAGGAAGATGTCCGTGAATATAAGCGTCAAGCGTATCGATATCTATACAGTGTGATTTCATAATGATGTCTCCTTTTACTGTACTAATACACAGGCAGTAAAAATTTCTTACATTCAAAAATCAGCGTCCCATTCAAATGGTCTGTTTTTTGAATATAAGTGTTTAATATTCGGTAAAAACCATGAATCCAGTCACCTGAACATGCCAGCATTTAAAATTTTTAATCTTCTATTAATTTTTTTAACCGTTTGATGGCTCTGGATTTGATGGTATAGATATTTCCAATCTCTCTGTTCATACTGGTCGCTATTTCCGGCAAAGAGCGTTCTTTAAGATAATGAAGCTCAAAAACTGAACGCTCAAGCTTGGGCAGTTTTTTTACAGCTTTTAAAACCATCAGCAGCTTTTCCCTGGCCTCCAGCCGATTGGTTTCCTTGTCAAAATCAAGATCTTCCTTCATATCTTCAAACAGGATCAGATATTTCTGGCTTTTTATGCTGTGAGGGTCCTTTCCCCTGAGATGGTTCAATGCAGTCCTGTTTGCAATCAGGATGATCCATCCTGCCAGATTGCGGCCGCCGCCTTCCCTGTACTGCCTCAGCCGTCTGCAATTGTCATCAAACAGTTGGACAAGCACATCCTGATGAACTTCCTCAAGTTCCTCCTTGACCAGCGGGGCACTTTTATAAATAAATGTTTTTTCAACGGTTTTGTAAACCAGGTTCCAGTATTGCCGAGTCAGTTTTTCACATCTTTTATGGTGGAGGCATTCATGCAGAATCTCACGTTCTTCCTCGGTCGTAAGTTTTTTTTTCATTGCGTTACCACTCTGTCCCCTTCCTTTATCTCAATTTTTTGGCCGTTGTCAGGCCTGACCAGATAATTTTCCCCTGTCATCCCATGAATAGCGGCATCTCCTATCATTTTCGTATCAGACCCGGACGGTTCTTCCCTGACAGGATTGTACCCCTGATTTTTCTGACGATATATGATCAGCGGCCATTTCATTTTTATGTCCCCCTTTTCAGGGGTCCATGTTTCAGGTGTCACAATCAGTTTCCCCTCTTTCATCTCGGTGACGGCAGCATCCATCAGGGGAAATTTTCTGTGAAATTTTTCTGCCAGCTTTTCTGCCATGCCTGCCAATGCCGAACGGTCCCCGGCCTCACTGTAAGCGTCTTTTATGGCCAGGATTTCCCCGCTTCTGATGTCAGCAAGACGTGCTGTAATCTCAATGCCGCTTCTTGTTTTGTAAATATTTCCCATCAGCGCGGCATCGGGTGTCTTTAAATTTTCCTGTTCAAACATCGGGGAAGCTGATTTTTCCCGCGTCATGATCTGAAACCGGTTGAGAGCGACGAGCTGCTTTAAAAAAATATTCTGGAAAAGGCCATACTTTGCAATCTGGTTTCTGTCATCCGTCATATTGTCAAAGGGATGCATGGCAAGGCAATATCGGTATTTCATCTTAAACACCTCGGGAACCTGCCTTATAATAAGGATATCTTTTATGCCTGTATTGCCGAATTTATCCGTGGCCCTGATGGTCACCCTGTTTTTTCCTTTTTCCAATCTCACAAAATAATTGAAAAAGATAACATGGCCTGTCTGATTCAGGACAGGCGTGCCATTTATTGTCAATGATTCAATGGTGTTCCCCTTTGCTTTTCCTTTTATATAAATATTTTCCAGAAAAACGGTTTCCTGATCCGGCTGCATGTTTAGTATGATTTCAGGTTTTATGTTTTCGGATTTCACAAACATCAAAACCGCGCCGGCATCTGCCAGCAGGACAGGGGCCGACCCCAGAACGCTGGTAACATCCGCATTTATATCCGCATAAGTTTCATTTCCCAATTTGTCCCTGGCGAGAAGGGCGATATGCTTCATGCTGCTCTTCATGGGTACAGAAAAAGGCACTTTCTTTCCCTTTGGGACAGGAATGTTCTTTCCATCCGCAAAAAGGACTGTTTCACCGGATTCATCATAAAGCCAGCCTGTTATTCCGATATCCGGGTCATAAGTTTCCACAATGATCAGCGGCCCGCATCTGTCAACATGAATGATGATCTGATGTCCGGCCTCTCCGTTCCGCAGGTTTCGGGCAATAATATCAACTTCATGCCTGCCCTGATCCAATTTCAGATGCTCTTTGAATGTCACGGTCTGGGCGGATGTTTCCAAAAAAACGGGTTTGCCTTTCAGAGTGATTTCTGATATATATTGTTCATCTTCGGCTTTTCCTGAAATAATGACGGGGTTTTCCCGGGTCCACACTTCATCAGTGCCTTCAGACTGAATCGGGGTTTCCAGAATAAGGCGGGGCACGGATATCGCCTTTTTTTCCCGTTCCATGATTTTTTTGCGGACTTTGTCCATATAAAAAAAAGCTTTTTCAGACGGATACTGTTGGATGGAAAGCTCCAGTTCCGATTTTGCAGCATCATAATCTCCCATCAGATAATGTATCAGCCCGGTTTCCCGATGGGGAAAATAGTCAATAAAATGCATGCCAAAGGTCCGGGCCATCCGCTGATCCTCAAACCGCTGATTTGATGTTTTATTCAGGTCAGAAAGTGCGGCCTGGTAACACTCGCCTTCCATGCAGGAAAGTGCGCGTTCATAATAATCATACCATCGGCTTGTGAAGATGCCGTCAGGCTGGCAATAGGTTTTGCTCTCTTTTACGCAGTCAGGATTGAGCGGTACTGCACAACCATACAACAGAAGCAACATGAAAATCCATGGCGGGGATAATTTTTTTATTTTTTCCGGTTGATTTTTATACATTTTAAAACCTCCTCAAAACATACTTTGAATTCATGAAAATCTGGCATAAAACTTGCTTATATTTTTAGGGAGTGCTGAAATGAAATTTTAGCACACTTTAGCGAAAAAATATTTTTATATCAACAGAATTATACGAATTGTCTGAATGTCAGCCTGTTGACAGATTCAATAAGAACATGCTATCAAAAAGATTGTCCGGAGTGCAAAAATTGAGCGAAGCGGTTTTTTGCAAAAAGACTGTCCGGAGTGCAAAAATTGAGCGAAGCGGTTTTTTGCACAACATGCAAAAAGACTGTCCGGAGTGCAAAAATTGAGCGAAGCGGTTTTTTGCACAACATGCCATGATATATAATTGGAATAATAA
>JAOZLU010000479.1 GCA_029934695.1 Desulfobacterales bacterium
GATATGGCAAATATCACCAATAATATTGTTCTTGGGTCGGGAAGGGACGGAAGGGAAAGCTTTGGTCTGAAAATCTTTTTGACCAGCAAGTCAAGCTCGTCCTTCAGAATCGTCAAAATCACTTTTTTTCCAGAGGACTTGATATATTTAGCAATATTGAACTGCTTTATCGTTATGACTTTGACATCTTCGTTTTCAAACAGATTTTCATAATCATCCAGAATGTTTGCCTTTGGAACTACAAATAGTTTATCCTTGTTTTTCTCAGATAAGAATACCTTTAATTTAACTTTGAAAACTGAATCATTGACTCTCTCTATAAAGGGATCGCCTTCATTATTAATGTTAATTTTTCCTGTACACCAAATATCGCCAGTTTTTAAAGCAATATCTAAGACACGATTTATGCGTGAAAGTAAATATGCCAGATGCTGAGAATCACCTGTGTAAAAAACTCCGAGATTGTCCTTTTTTTCATAAACATAAGGTCTTTTGGCAGATGAAACGGGAACTAATGCTTCTACGGCCTGATGTATCTTTGAGCGAGGTATTTTGGGCTTGGCGATTTTATATGCTTTCAACGGGTCATCATCTTTTAAATCTCCCGGTATCTTCTTCGCCAGAGCCACATATCTTCCACAACCTAAAAATTCTTCCGGTTTTTTTTCCTTTTTTTCTTTTGCGTTTGGGTAAGCGAAATGGATCATCAGTCTGTTTCCTTACACAAGATAAGGGATACTGACCATCTTTGAGTAGAAGGATCAAAACCCAGGTCATCACTTGTAAAAATATCTTTTCCATCCAAGTAAGTCCCCAAAGAGATTTCAGAGAGTATTTTATCAGTTTCGGGGTTTGCAAACCTAACCCATAATTCATAGCTTGTGGTAATACTGTAAGCTCTCCATGAAAGTTGAAGGTAAGCCGGAACATCTTCATCAGAAGGTTCCCAGTAGCAAGAAAGCTTAATATCACTCTCATCATCTATTGCAAAAGTATTCTCCTGTTCAGCAATATCCGAAGCAGTTACGAGTTCGCCAGCCCATTGCGGCTCCCAAAACTCGGATATCCATATTATCAAAGGTTTTGAAGGCATAGGCGGCTCATTTACCCATCCCACAGCCTCCTCCTCCAAATCCCCCTCAATCCCCATGATTTCCAGCACCTCATCCGAACACACATCGCAGAATGAGATATGATTCCGTATTTTCATGGTGTCTTTTTCATCGGTCCAGCCAAGAGCATAATCATACAGCATTTCTCCTGTGGGATGCGCTTTGTTTTTTCCGGCATGTTCCTTTAATTTGCCGTATTCCTCAGACCGGGCCTCCTGCCCCAGAAACGCCAGAAAATCCCCGCCATTCTCCAGAGCCTTGTCCAACCCGATTTTATTTTCTTTTGTGGTTAACAACTTTATCATTTCCATCAGCTTTTTCATGATTCTCACCTTAATCGTCAAAAGGGTTGAAAATTCGGATATCGCAGTTCTCAAAATCCCGGACATTGCGGGAAACCAGAACAAGGCCATGCTCATACGCAGTTGCGGCAATCAGCATATCCGCCTGGGTTCTCGTGATGCCCGTGCTGCGAAATTTTCCACGCAGAGTTCCGCAGCGGACTGCCACAGGAAGCGTGACCGGCAGAATATTGCACCTGAGCCGGGCGAATTTTTCAAACCACCGGAGCTGTTTTTTCGCATTCTTATGGGCAAGCCCCACATAAATTTCTTCGACAGATATGACGCTCATGCAAATGATGTCCTGCTGTCTCAGCCATTCCTGCACACGGGGATTTGGCACACGCCTCATCACCTCACTGATTATATTGGTGTCGCAGAGAAATTTCATTTTTTCCTCTCATCAGACTGATCTGTCTGTGCGTTCGGGAATTTCAATGTCATCGGTCTCATTCATTTTAATTTCGCCCAATTCATCCAGAAGATTCGCAATCGTCGGCTTCTGCCAGAACTTCATCAGTTCCTCAAAAAATGCGATATTGATGATGACCCCGGAGGGCCTGTTTTTTTTGGATATGAGCTGCGGTTCCTGAACGCAGAAATCCAAAATCTCATCAAGCTTTGTCCCGGCCTCATCTGATGTCCATGTTCTCATAAAATCACCTATACCTAAAACTTAAAACCTGAAACTTCTGCCTTTATAAGATGCAATTATTAATCGCCGGAGGACATATTTTTTTTTAAAAATTTCCTGGCCTCTTCCATGTCACGTTCAACAGTCTTTTTGCTTACTCTCAGTTTTGTTGCAATCGCCTTCAGAGCATATTTGTCAGAATGCCCCTCCCGCACGAGATTTACAAATCTGCAAAATACGACATACTGGCGCTCATATTTTTTCTTTGTTGTTTCATCCTTTGCCTTGTCTGCTCTCAGAAATAACAGTTTTTTCATGCTCTCAATAATCTGAAATTCCTCTCCATTACCTGTTACCGCAGGAGGAGCAATATCATCAGTATCCAATGATTTGAAATCATACGGCTCAAAACCGTCTTTACATGCCTTGTCCGAGGGGTTTCTTTTTTTACCGCAAAGGGGATTTTCGATTTCTTCCCCGTCCACCAACAGATATGCCCTTGTACAGCTATAAATTTTTGACAAAGACAGATGAACACAGTTGTCGCATATTCCTCTCACCAAAATACACATATCTATGAGCATTCTGATGACCTCTGTGTAAGCGGTTTTGTTGATGTATCCTATCAGTATGGGCAGTTTCGGGATACGCAAAGTGTGCTTTTTGATGATCTCGCAAATTTCCCAGACCATCCCATCTGTATATTCTTCAGGATTTACTCTGTCCCTGTATCTGTAAAAATTCCATTTGACAGCACATTCCACCATCACGCAAGGCTTACACCGGCCTTTTTCAAAAACATCCTTCATTTTCCTGTCTCTGAGCAGCCTGCATTCACCTGTGAATATTTCATAATGTTCACAGCGCTCCCCCCGGAAGCGTTTCCCCTCGCCTTTGCAGAACAGTGCAATCAGGTCATTTCTCATATTTTTTTTCCTGCCATGTTAAGAGGTTGTAATGAAAGATCATTTTCCCCATATTCACAGCTTCAGAAGGGAAAAAAGGAAAAACTTAAAAAAATTTGTCCTAAAAAGATAACAATATTTATCTTAATAAATGTGAACAGCAAGAGTCAAGAAAAAATTGGCAAATTTGATAATGAAACTTATATTTGCCATTTTTTCACTTTCATCCAAAGGAGCGGCACATGACATCGGCTCGCCGATGAGATACGCGCATAAGAAAATCCCACCTTGATACATAAATGAAATGATTGAATTGCAGAGGAGGAAAAAAAATGAACATGGCTATGAGGAAAATAAACGGCTGCTGCACTATAAAGGCACCGTTTCTGAGCGTTTTCAAAAAAACAGAAAGATTTTTCCGGCAAAATCCCGGATCCGAAAAACTGCTTGATATTCTCAGTTTGCAGGAGGACAGGGGCAGCTACGAATTTTTTTCAGATCATTTTTTCTGCCAATTATTCCCTGAATGGAAAAAAAACTGCTTTGCCTATTATAAAAGCAGGGGGCCGAAATTGAAGGACATTCTTCCGGAAAGATGCATCAGGAAGTGCGACGAGATAATGGTGACGACCCTCAGAACTTTGAAACAGATAGCAGGTGGAAAATTCTGAGCGGTTCTGTGAAAAATATGTCCGAAAACGGGTACTTTTTATATCTTACAACCCAGAAGAGGAAAAAAGAGGGATTCGCTTTGGTGGCTTTTTCTTTTTACCAACCAGTCCATCTGATTGGTAAAATTTCAAACATAGCTGGAGATATATAATAAGAATAAGAAGGAATATGACAACGGATCAGAGGATGAAACGGATTTTCTGCTATCCGTTTCATCCTGAAATCCGGTGTCATATTGCCTGGATGAAAGGAGGTTGAAAATGGGAGAAGATTGAATGTTCGTATGAACCCGTGCTATAAAAACGGCCATCGGATCAAATCCCCGATATTGAAGGGGATTTGATCCGGGCACCCGTGTATTTTTATATTTTCCACCTGCCTTTTATTCCATTTTCTTCAAGCAACTCTGCAATATACTGCGCCAGACGGCTTTTGTCGGAAGATTCTTGGGGGGCGAATCTGCTCAGTCTTTCAAATTCAATGGTAAAATAGTTGTATAAATCCTCTGAATCGCTGACAAACCCGACCAATGCGCCTGTCTCATCGCCATGTTCGGAAGAACAGGAGGAAGCAGGGTGTACGGGATTCCCCGAAAACACAATTCCCGGTTTCTTTCCCTGATTTTGCGGCACCCTGAGATGAAATTTGAAACAGGAACACCGCTCTGTCAGTTTAAGGTCATAATTTTCATGCGCCAGCCTCCTGAGAATGGTGTCAAACTCTTTTATGATATTTTCGGTGTCCGTATTTTCCTTTCTCTTTCTGATATAAGAGACAAAGCAGTCTTTGCATATCAGATGGCTCACCTTATGCTCTCTGATATTTTCATCGAACATTCTTATACGTTCATTAAAAAGGAATCTCCTGATTTCCTTATAAATATTATCCTGTTTTTCTGTTTCAGATACCAGCACCCTGGAAAAATACTCCTCGAAATCCCTGAACACAATGTGCGGAACTGGCGTGACCAGTCTGATGTCTCCCGCTGTTTTTTCCACAGACATGGTCGCAATTTCAAAATTGAATCCCCCCGGATGTATGGCACTGTATCCCGAACGGTTCTGCCGTTTCTCAATTGCTTCTTTGAAATATGCAATATCGGTCCCCGACAATTCTTCTTTCTGTTCGTATGTTTTCAATAAGACATTGATGTCTCTGACACCATACGAAAGTGCCAGGGCGAGGCGTATCAGAATATTTCTCCCGGGCCTTCTGGTGTATCCGTTCAGAATCTGCTTCAGATGGGAGTTCCTCACACCGCTGAGAAGGCTCAACTGGTTGACAGTCATTCCGATCTCCTTCAGCCGTTCCAACATCATCTTGTCACCCTCCATTGCATCCTCCTGTATCGTTTTTTATTGGTATAAAGCAATTCAAACAAATAGTAAAGAAAATTTCCTCTGATTATAATGCTTTCAGGGAGGCCTGAAATCAGCCCTGCGTCGCACCTTTTTAACCACAAAGGGCACAAAGGGGGCACAAAGGGCACAAAGCTTGAACCTGCACGTTCCCGGATCTGTCTGAGGGCAGGTGCGGGAGCCTCCCCTGAATCTGTTATAATCAGAAATTCGGCATGAAAGAGGGGCAGTGTGGGGCAGAAACTTCTGACCAGCTCCTGTTTTTCTTGATCGGAAAAAAAATCTGAAAAAAAATGTCGTGAAAGGCTGATTCTCACATCTTATATATTTGAAAGGAAACAACGGGAGCGGCTTCCGCTGCCTGTAAATATCAGAAAGAAGA
>JAOZLU010000057.1 GCA_029934695.1 Desulfobacterales bacterium
ATCAAACATCAAACATCAAACATCAAACATCAAACATCAAGCATCAAACATCAAGAGCAATGACTGAATTATTTGAACTTATACAACTGACTGAGCGTATTTTCAACAGACCCTTCGGTATTCTGTTAATCATAGCAGGGCTGTCGTTTCTGCTGATTGCCGTCTTATTTGAACTCAGCGACATCCGAAACAGGATTGCAGAAATAACTGCTGTCACTGTTGGAACAATTTTAATTATAACAGGCGCGGTAATGCACCTGAAACCGCTGACACCGCCGGAACCTTCGGCTCCGGAAAGTCAGATTGCGGAGATTCAAATTGCGAATATTAAGTCGGGCCGGGAAACCCAGACAGATGATCTGAAAAAACCCTTGGCATTGCCGGAAGAACTGCCTCTGAATTCCGGGGAAGCAGCCGAGTCGTTGAAAAAGACATACCTCAATTACACTGAGGTTTCCCGGTTTGAATTCTTATGGAACAACAAAACTGATGAGACCGAACAGAGGGCAGCGTTTTACAGACCCCTGCCACCGGCAGGGTATAAAATACTTGGACATTATGCACAAGGGGACTATGACAAGCCTTCAGGTCAGGTGATTGCGGTGAAATCGCTTTTGGAATCGGCTGATGAGGGGATTCTGGCGTATCCGGTCAGATACAGGCGTATATGGCGGGGGACGAGGGGGACTATATGGCGGCCAATTCCTCCGGTTGGGTATCGTTGCCTCGGCGATGTTGCAACGCCCGGCAATTCAGAGCCGGACCGGAAAGAAGTCGTCTGTGTCAGGGAATTTCTCCTGACAGAAGGCAAACCTGGCAAGCGGATTTGGAACAGCAGGGAAAACAACGCGGTTTACGATATAAGCGTTTATCCGGTGCTGGCAAAAAATTCCAAAGGGCTTGGGATAAATCTGTTCCAGGGATATGGGCGCAAATTGTCCCGGAGATCAGGATATGCGTCGTTTCCTGTTTTTAAGAATGACCATATTGAGCCTGCTCAGGACTGATTTTCTGCGCGGAAAATGCCGTGTCAGGAGATAATGATGACTGAAAAATAAAGGGGAGTAAGGGAGTAAAAAAGGTGAGTCAGGAAGAATTGTCAGAAATTATCCACAGAGCGGAAAAGGAAAAAGCAGTCAAGCTTGATTTGTCGGAACTTGATGAAATCAGTCAGCTTCCGCCTGAGATCGGCAGAGTGACATCGTTGGAGGTCCTGATTGTTGCAGGACTGAGAGAACTGCCCAAAGAAATTGCGAAACTCAGAAATCTCAACCGGCTTTATCTGAGTTCCAATTATCTGAGTGAACTTCCCAGGGAAATTGTTCAGCTTAAGAAACTCAGTATTCTGGATTTAAGCTTCAATTACCTGACTGAATTTCCCAAAGAAATCATTCAGCTCAAAAATCTCAGCATCTTGGATATAAGCTCCAATCAGTTGAGTGAGCTGCCCAGAGAAATTGGCAAACTCAGAAATCTCAGTATTATGGACATAAGTTCAAATTATCTGGGGACGCTGCCCAGAGAAATTGCGCAACTCAGAAACCTTGTTCAACTGGATCTGAGTTCCAATCAGTTGAATGAACTGCCCAAAGAGATCGCCCAGCTCAGAAAGCTCAGTATTCTGGATATGAGTTTCAACCACCTGAACAAACTGCCCAAAGAGATTGCCCAACTCAGAAATCTCACTGTGCTTTCCCTGAATTCCAATCATCTGAGCGAGCTGCCCACTGAGATTGCCCAGCTCGGAAATCTTACTCAGCTTTATCTGAATTTCAATCAGATGAGAGAAGTTACCAAAGGCATTGCCTTTCTCAGAAATCTCAGCATCCTTTCTCTGAATTCCAATTATCTGAGCAGTCTGCCAAAAGAAATCTCACAACTCAGAAATCTCACAGAGCTTTACCTGGGGAACAATCAGCTGAGTACGTTGCCCGGAAGCATTGTCCTTCTCAGAAATCTCAATATTCTGGATGTAAGTTCCAATTACCTGAGCGAGCTTCCCAAGGATATTGCCCGGCTCAGAAATCTCACTGTATTTTATCTGGATTCAAATGAACTGACGAGACTGCCCAAGGAAATCGCCCAGTTGATAAATCTGAGTCATCTTGATTTAAATAAAAATCCTCTGACATTCCCTCCCTTGGAAATCGTCAGCCAGGGACTGCCCGCTGTCATTGATTATCTGAAAAATTCCGGCAGGGGGCAGACACTTTATGAAGGCAAGCTTCTGGTGGTCGGCCAGGGAGGCGTGGGCAAAACCTGCCTGGTAAAACGTCTGGCCCTGGATAAATTCTCAGAAAACGAGGTCACCACCAAAGGTATTGATATTCAGTCCTGGAAAATTACCGCACCGAATGAGGCGAAAACCGAGATGAGCCTCAATGTCTGGGATTTCGGGGGCCAAGAGATATATCACGCGACCCACCAGTTTTTCCTGACCCAGCGGTCCCTTTATATTCTGGTCTGGGACGCGCGCCAGGAAGAGGAATACGCCCGCCTTGACTACTGGCTCAAGACCATAAGAATCTTTGCCGAAGACAGCCCGATTCTGATTGTGATGAACAAGGCTGACGAACGGAACAAGGATTTGAACATCAAAGAGATGAAAGATCGCTGCCCCCAGATTATCGCTTCACGGAAAGTCAGTGCAAAGATGGGCAAGGGTATTGAGGAATTGCGGAAGTTTATCGGAAAACAGGCATGGGATCTGCCCCTGATGGGGACATTCTGGCCTGCTTCCTGGCTGGCTGTACGCAGGGCTCTGAAAGCCAGCCCGAGATATCATCTGCCATACAAAAATTATCTGCAGGTCTGCAAAAAGCTTGACATTGAGGAAAGCGAAGCCGGAACCCTGAGCCGCTATCTGCACGATCTGGGGATTATCCTGCATTTTCAGGATGACGCGCTGTTGAAAGATACGATCATCCTCAAGCCGGAATGGGGGACAGACGCGGTGTATAAAGTGTTGGATGCGAAAATTGTTCAGGAACGCAACGGGATTTTGCACAACACAGATTTGCCGAAAATATGGACCAACCGGGCATTGTACCCCAAGGAAAAATATGCGGCCATCCTGCGCCTGATGGCGAACTTTGAACTGGCCTTCCCTTTTGGCAAAGAGGGGCGTCATATTGTCGCTGGGTTTTTGTCCCACAAGGAAGTTGAATATGACTGGAATGCCAGGGGCTGCCTCCAATTTGAGTATCACTATGAATTTCTGCCTTCCGGCATGATGACCCGTCTGATTGTGCGGATGCACGAATTTCTGATGGATCGTAATGATGAGAAACTCTGCTGGCGTGATGGCTCCTATCTTGAATATGAGAGCAGTCAGGCCATGCTCAGAATTGATCCCTATACCAAAATAGCGATGATCCAGATCAAAGGGCCTGAAAAACGGGAATTTCTGGCAATCATCCGTTCTCATTTTGACGCTGTTCATAAAAGCATCCGCAGGATTCTTTTTAAGGAAAAAATTCCCTGCATCTGCACACCCGGATGCAAGCATCGGTTTGAATATACTTTTTTGGCAAAATGTGAGGGAAAAGGCATAAAAGACGTAATCTGCGAGAAGAATGCCGAATATATAAATGTGGAAAACCTGTTGGACAGCATCGAAAAAACGGAAATTCGGCGGCAAAAAATCAGAGGGGGCAAATACCCTAAGGGCCGGGGGATGAATCCGGCTGCTCCTCCGAAAAAACAAAAGAGCGGGACGGGACCCGGAACATTTATGCTTATCTCAGGAATTCTGCTGATAATTTTGTGTCTCGTTTTTATATGGATGGGATGGGATATTCTGGAGCTTTTCAGGACACTGTCTTCTGAACTGGGAAGTTTCAGGTTTTAGGTATGTTATTTGCCATGGTTCCTTAATTTCCCTGTCTCTGGAGAAAGTGGGCATTCACGACCGTTTTTTCGAACTGGGCGGCAATTCGCTGGTCGGCATAAGGATTGTGGGACAGATGAAAAAGATGTTTGACAGAAAATTTCAGGCAAAGCGACGAAAGTCGGGGAAAGGTAGGAACTGAATAATAATGGATGACAATTCAAAAAATTTTGAGGATATGGATTTTAACAAAAAAAATTGGCCGGAGTTCAAAGTTCAGTTTGAACTCCGGAACAATTCATAATTTAAAAAGAGCAAATCCTTATGGAAACAACCAAAATCGTACCAGACAATTCTGATGAAATTTTTGAACCTGAAATAAGAATAAAAACGCTTTCAGCCATAAATTTCAGAGGATTTGAGAAAATCACAGTCAGCTTTGATTCCGGCCTGAATGTCATCATCGGAGAAAACGGAAGCGGGAAAACTTCGATTCTTGATTGCACGGCTAAAATAGTATCCGTTTTTGTACAGAGCCTGCAAGGAGAAAAAATATCCTCTGAAAAAATTTTTGGTATCTTTGATATGAAATATGGAAGTTCGGAGACCTCTGTCAATGCAGTTTATTCTTATGGGAATCAGGAGATCGGCTTTGATATCATTTTCAGTAAAGAGGATTCACCTGAGATAAGGCCGGTCTCCGGAATGAAACAGTTGAGAGAGTCAGTCAATGATAAGATTCGTCATCAGAAAGCAGTGAACCTCCCGCTGTTTGCTTATTATCCCGCTGTTGACGCTCCTCTTGATTTCAACGGGATTACAGGCGGGTTGCCGACAGGAAATATCTTCAGAGCTTATGACGGGATATTAAGCAGGAAATCTTTTGATTTCAGAAGCTTCTTTATGTGGTATAAATGGCAGGTGAATATCGAAAGCCAGATCGGTGAAAATAAAATCCTCAATGCGGCAAGGAATGCCGTATATTCAATCCTGAGCGATGACAGTAACAAATTTGACAGTCTGTTTATTAACTGGATAAATCATCCTGAAGGGGAAATGCTCATTAATAAAAATAATGTGCCTTTGAATATCAGCCAGTTATCATCAGGAGAGAAGTTTCTTCTCGTATTGGTTACTGATCTTGCCCGCCGGCTGGCCATTGCCAATCCGAACAGAGAAAATCCGCTTTCCGGCTTTGGCATTATATTAATTGATGAGGTTGATCTGCATCTGCATCCGGCATGGCAGCGCGTCATCGTTCCGAAATTACAGAGGACCTTTCCCGAGTGCCAGTTTATTGTAACAACGCATTCACCGATGGTTTTAAGCAGGGTCAGGCCTCAGCATATTATTATTCTGAATAATTTTAGGGTATTGGATAATACTCCCCATACGTTTGGCAGAGATGCGAATTCTATTTTGTATGAGCTGATGGATGTCAGAGAACGGCCCGAAGAAATTCAGGTGAGAATTGATGAAATTTATGAATTGACCGATGAGCATGAACTGGAAAAAGCAAAAAACAGGCTGAGGAAACTATCTGAGGATTTAGGTGAAAATGACGTTGAAATCGTGAGAGCTTATACGCATATAAACTTTATGGAGGAGATGGATTAAAGATGAAACATATCAGGAAGGGCAAAGAACCGCATTCGCTGTGATACGCACAAAGGCGAACAGGAAATTACAATAAATCCTTCCGATAAAACAAAAAATTGCGAACGATTCATCAAATACAGGGGGAGCGGAAAAACAGATTCCGAGGAGCCGGCCATCAGGGAGGAACTGAACAGGATACTGAATCTTAATACACAGACATTGGTGAAGAATCGGAAAGCAATAAAAGATCAGGTGATAAAAGAGCTTAACAGAATCAGTGGAAGAAATTCAGTCTGGCTGATTCAGTATGTTAAAAAGATGATTCAAAAATATGAAAGCAGACATAATGGCAAATATATACCTTATTGCCAAGTTGTTGTATGTTTCTTGAAAAACCGCTTTGCAAATGAACTCAGCAGGGGAAAGATTTGAATAATGATCAGCGCACTGATGAACAGACCGTTTATCTGCGAAACCCCTTGATATATGGTTATTCATAGGGGGGCGAAACTTGAGATTTCCCTTTTTCCTGATAAGATCATACCATCGCCTTCCGGGGACAAACCGCCCGAACCGACGCTGGCAGAGCCTGCCGAAGCTGAGTATATTCCCGATGCAGCTCATGATATCTGCAAGTCTGTGAAAAACGGTAACCACATTTTTTGATTGCAATTTATATAAAAATATAATAATATTCAGGCCACAGAGAAAATGATAAAAAGAACTCTGCGGTTCTCTGTGCCTCTCTGTGCCTCTCTGTGGTTACTGAAAAGCATCCCGGGCACAGTCCCCCAAATCCGTTATAATCAGTATTTATTTAATATTTGGTTTTGAAAAAAGGAAAGGAAACAAGCTATCGAACTTGATCTGTCCAAACGGGGACTCACGCGGCTGCCAACAAAAGTACCCCAGCTCAAAAATCTCAAGGCACTTGATTTAAGTTGCAATCAGCTGAAAGGACTGCCCGAAGAGATTTCGCAACTCAAAAATCTCAGGGTGCTTGATTTAAGTTACAATCAGTTGAGAGAACTGCCGAAAGAGATTTTACAGCTCAGAAATCTTGTCAAACTTTCTTTAAGCTATAATCAGATGAGAAAACTGCCCCGGGAAATTTGGCAGCTCAGAAATCTCTCCCAGCTTTCTTTGATAAACAATCAGTTGGAGGAACTGCCCGGAGAAATTGGACAACTCAGAAAGCTCTCCCAGTTGGATCTGATGAACAATCAGTTGAAGACGCTGCCCGGAGAAATTGGGCAACTCAGAAAACTCTCCCAACTGGATTTAAAAAACAACCAACTGAAAGAACTGCCTGAAGAAATTGGACAACTCAGAAAGCTCAGGTTTCTTAATTTAAATTTCAATCAGTTGAAAGAACTGCCCAGGGGAATTTCGCAGCTCGAAAATCTTTCTCAGCTTTATTTGATGAACAATCAGATAAGTAAGCTGCCTGAAGAAATTGCCCATCTCGGAAATCTTTCTCAGCTGGATATGAAGAACAATCTTCTGAAGACGCTGCCTGAAGACTTTACCCGGCTTGAAAATCTTACATTTCTGAATTTGAGTTTCAATCAGTTGGAGGAACTGCCGCAAGATTTTACACAGTTGAAAAATCTCATTTATCTTCATGTCAGTTCCAATCAGCTGAGAGAACTGCCGAGAAAAATTTCCCGGCTGAAATACCTCTTTTATTTTGATATCAGTTCCAATCAGGTGAGCAAACTGCCCAAAAAAATTGTTCATCTGGAAAAGCTGAAACGGTTTGACATAGACGGCAATCCCCTGGCATTTCCTCCCGTGGAAATTGTCGGCCAGGGCTTATCCGCTATTAAAGATTATCTGAAAAAAATGGATCAGGGCGGTCAGACCCTTTATGAAGGAAAACTTCTGATTCTCGGACAGGGGGGGGTGGGCAAAACCTGTCTGATGAAACGCCTGACCCGGAATAAATACACTGAAGGAGAGGGCACAACCGAGGGCATTGACATTCATCCCTGGGAAATTGTCGCTCATGACTCATCAAAAACCCGGATGACGCTGAATATATGGGATTTCGGCGGCCAGGAGATTTATCATGCCACCCATCAGTTTTTTCTCACCCAGCGTTCGCTTTATATTCTGGTATGGGACGCGCGCCAGGAAGAGGAATACGGCCGTATTGATTACTGGCTCAAAACAATAGAGACTTTTGCCGAACACAGCCCGATCCTGATTGTGATGAACAAAGCAGATGAACGGGTCAAATATCTGAATTTCAAAGATCTGAAACAACGCTGCCCCCAGTTGGTCGTATCCGGCAGGGTCAGCGCAAAAAAAGGCACCGGAATTGCGGCCCTGAGACAGCTTATCAGAAAAGAAGCATGGAAACTGCCATTAATGGGAACCTTCTGGCCGCCGTCCTGGCTGACAGTTCGCAGGACCCTGGAGACCGACATCCGATATCAGATGCCTTATCAGGAATACCTGAAGCTTTGCAAACAATATGAAATTGAAAAAAGCGAGGCCGGAACCCTGAGCCGTTATCTGCACGATCTGGGGATTATCCTGCATTTTCAGGACGACTCACTTTTGAAACATACGATTATTCTCAAGCCGGAATGGGGAACGGATGCGGTTTACAAGGTACTGGATGCCAGGCCGGTTCAGGAAAGAAAGGGGGTACTGTATAACACTGATTTGCCGAAAGTCTGGACGGACCGGACTTTGTATCCTGAGGACAAATATGCCACCATCCTGCGCCTGATGGCGAATTTTGAACTGGCGTTCCCGGTTGACTCGGGGGATCGTTATATTGTTGCCGAGCTTTTATCTGAAAGAGAAGCAGAATATGACTGGAATCCTCATGAACCGCTGCAATTTGAATATCATTATGAATTTCTTCCGGCCGGCGTGATCACCCGTCTGATTGTGCGGATGCATGAAATTCTGATTGAGCGTGACGGCGAAAAACTCTGCTGGCGTGAAGGGGCTTATTTTAAATACAAAAACAGTCAGGCACTGCTCAGAATCAACCCTTACGTCAAAATGGCGATAATTCAGGTTCAGGGGCAGGAGAAACAGGAATTTCTGAAACTCATCCGCCATCATTTTGCCTCTCTTCACAAGACCATCAGAAAAATTCGCTTTAAGGAGAAAATCCCCTGTCTTTGCAGTGTTGACTGTGAACATCGTTTTGATTACAACTTCCTTTTAAAATGTGAGGAAAAAGGAAAATTTTCCCAGACTTGCCATGTTTCCGTTGAAGAAGTGGATATCAGAGAGCTGCTGGACCGCGTGGAAAAACGGGAAATTCGTGAAACAAGACTCAGAGAAAAGTTGGAGGATCAGTATCCTGCTGAGACAGGCCCGTCCCCTCCGAACCCTTCCAAAAATAAAAAATGGTATTTGAAAATTTTGCCGGTCAAGAAGAGAGACAGACATGGACAAAAAAGCTGATATCCCGTAGAAACCCGGTTTCTGCAGAGGTTAAATATTTTCAATATCAGGAGTTAAAGTGATGCCCCCGTTAAAACTTCGGCACAAAGTCAACTGGGCGATTCTGGCCACCTTTGCCTTAATCGCCCTCTGTTTCAGCAGTATTATAACAAATTTTTGAACCGGAAACCTTCTTCTTTGCTCCGCCATCTCTTAAACTGAAAACCGAGAGCCTGGCCCGTGTTTTTGCACACTGCGACACAGTCACCGCAGTTGGTGCATTCTGTCTCCAAAGCCTGATTAAGCGTTTTCATATCCAGGGAGAGAGAGCAGGCCTTTTGGCATGGTCCCTGAACCGAACCGGAAATAAGGCATTTTTCTTTCTGATACCCCACCTTCAAATGATAGGGATTGACAAACCTCACCAGTACCAGAAGAACTGCCTGGGGGCAGAGACAGCGGCACCACAGCCGGTTCCGGGAAATAAATTCAATAAAGAGTATGGCGACAATAACACCCGCTGCAAGAGACAGATGCTTCTGGACAAAAATATATTGAAATATTCTGGAATACCATGCAGGCATGGAAAACTGGTTCATGACAGGTGTTGCCGCAAACAGCAGGGTAAAGAGCATTCCTACTGTGAAGATACAGACTTTGATGCGGAACGCGCTGATTCGGATGTTCAGTCCTTTATAGTTTTCAGGCAGGAGACGTCCGGCCAGCCCGTGAACCCATTCCGAAAGCAGTCCGTAGGGACATATCCAGGAGCAGAAGACAGTGCCGAGACATATCGCCAGGGCCAGCACAATCCCCGCGGCTATCAGAATCCCGGGGGCAATATACCAGTTCTGAACACTCACCTGCAACACCGCGAGCGGATCAGCAAGAGTCAGACCTAAGATACGAACAGAGAGAAAATTCCCGCAGATATAATTGATCTGCAACTGATGATTCAGATAGGGAATCACGATAAACGCGGCCGCCACACTGATTTGCAGGATGCGGCGGTAAAATTTTATGGTTGGTTTTTTCATAGAATTACAGGTTTTAATAAAAAGATTATCCAGAGTGCAGTTTGGCAGAACCCCGGTTTTCAAGTTTCAAGCTTCAAATACTCAGAAATCCATTCATTTATAATCACAGCTTCCTTTTTGTCAATCTGCTGGCATACTGCGTTTTTCAGATCCATAATCAGGAATTTGTCCAAAGATTCAAGATCGTCCGGGTTATAAGTTCCGATACTCTCAAAAGCGTCTTCCATGACCATATCCGCGACCGGCCCGATCAGGTCGGCCAGACGTTCTCTGAATGCGTTCAGAAATTCGGTCTTCTTTTCGCCGGACAGAGTCTCTGATTCGGAGATCAGTTCAATCAGACCATGGGTATGGAGCCAGCAGATAGCGGATAATACCTCAGTCTCGGTCATACCTGTTGCGTCTATCACCTGAGAAACCGTCTTTTCTCCCCTGAGAGCAAGTGATATCCGGAGTTTCAGGGCACTGAATCCCTCGTATCTCGAATTTGGTGTCCTGACAGTTCTGAACACAGCATCATTTCCCGGGATGATTTTTTTTACCGCTTTTATCCGGGCATCCACTTTTTTCATCGCACTCATAAATTTCTCAGTATCAATCGCCCGGATTGCGGAAAGGTCAATATTCGGGATTTTGTCTGAGAATGACAGCGATACATTAACCCACTTGAGCAGATTATGGTCAGATTCGCTGCCACTCTCTTTCTCGACCAGAATGGCTCTTATCTTGCCGTGGTCCAGTATGATTCTGCCTTCCTGACCATCGGCATTGTTCGTGACATAAAAACAGCCGCCTGCTTTCTCATCAAGCTTATATTTCATGGCCTCATATAATGACATAAATCACCTCAGTTTGGGCAAAGTCACCCCTTTTTTCGTATTCTGCTGATCTTGTTATGCATGATCTGAAAGCTTTTCCGCAATCTTTCAAACGCCATGGTCAGTTGGGCAATTTCATTTTTCGTATTCTCCTGAATGCTTTCAGTCCCGAGGTCTGTGTCAATCTCCCCCCTGCTCAGCTGGGTCGCGGCTTCTGTCAGCCTCACAAGCGGTCCGGCAATGACAAATCGGGTAAAAAAGTAAAAGAGAAACACTGAGACCGCGGCGATAATGAAATTCCACCAGGTAAACACCGAGGTCAGGATTCTGAGCAGGCTGTCCCTGGGAATCTGAATGCTGATGATTCCTCTCACATCTCCCACCTCGTATCCAAAGGCCCGGGTTCCGTATTTGTCCAGAAGAATGGATTTCATCGGCTCCTTCACATCTTTATTCAGATCTCCGTGACACTTCATACATGCTTTTTTGACATACAGCGGTTCCGCATATCTGTAAAGTTCTCCGTCAAAACCGTCTGTGTAATCAAGTTTCTGGTTCCTGATTCTGTTCAGTGCCTCATTCTCAAAAGCATCAGGTTTGTTTTTCGGCTCCCGGAACTGATCCGACACAACCCGGAAGTTATAGCCGTATTTTATATCAGCAAGAGACGATATCTCGCGGGTCGCCAGCGCGGGATTGTGAAGGTAAAATTCAGATGACTGCTCTGTGTCAGAAGCGTTTTTGTATGTTGTCAGAAACCCGTGCTCCTTGGTATAGACATCCTTGGACCACACCCCACCCAGGCCTGATATCCACTGCCTTGTCAGAATGATCTGCCTGGAGACAGATTTGGCCTGCCTTAGGAGGAACTCATTCTGAACTTTCTGAAGGACCAGGGTATAGGAAACCATCGAAAGGACTATCATGACAAAAAGAAGGCAAAGCATTTTTGCAAATAGACTTTGATTTTTCATAATCACCTCTGTAAATTTTGGATGCTTGATGTTGGATGCTTGATGTTGGATGTTAGATGTTGGATGCTTGATGTTGGATGTTGGATGCTTGATGTTGGATGCTTGGAAATTGAAAATTATCAAGTTCCAAGCGTCAAGTTTCAAGTCCCAAGTTTCAAGTCCCAAGTTCCAAGTTCCAAGCGTCAAGTCCCAAGTTCCAAGTTCCAAGTTTCAAGTTTACGCTTACGTTTCAAGAAATCTCGCAGGAACCGTGACAATCGCCTTTTTCGGGCAGACATATTCACAGATTCCGCACCCCACGCATTGATCGGTAATGACCGGATATATCCCCTTATCCAGCAGAATGGCTTTTCCCTTTAACGGGCATCGCTCAAAACAACTGCGGCAGAGGATGAGCCCTATCCAAGTATAGCATTCGTCCTTATTGAGCTTGGCGAGGCCCATGCGTGATTTTTCAATGGACACATCCTCAAGCGCATCCGAAGGGCATATCGCACTGCACCGCATACAGAGTTTACATGGGGAGACACGCGGATCAATTTCAGGTGTTCCCGAATGAAACCATCCGGTCTTCAATGTGATGCAGTCAAACGGGCAGACTTGGGCGCACTGCCCGCACTGGATACAGCGATGCAGGAACTCCTTCTCCGTAACCGCACCAGGCGGTCGTAAATATCTGTTCAGCATTTTTCCAGTTTCCAGTTTATGTTTACGTTTACGTCTCCAACTCCAACTCGTCCTCAATGGTGACGTAAGTAGTGTAAATTGTCAGTACGCCTTCCATATCTTTGAGTTTCTCCACTTCATCCTCCATGAACTCCGAAGGAAATTCGGCAACTGTCACGATATACTGTTCCTCGTGAATGCCATAAGTGGTCATCTCCGGCATGGCGCTGATTTGCGTTCTGACATCCTCAACCTGTTCTTTCAATGTGTGAACCAAAAGTCCTGCAATTGCCATAATAAAAATTCCTGTAAGTTGTGAGTTGTAAGAATCGTCTGGCCTAAAGTTTCTGTTTCCGGACGTGTTACTAGTACAGCAACTCGTAAATTCGTCCCCCCCTCTTATCTATTATATAAGAGAACTTGTAAGTTGCTGTACTAGGGGCTCGAAAAATATCGAACAGGGCTCATTTCCGCACTCCATTTCCGCACATATAATTCTCAGGGGCGAAAATATCGACTAGGGGGCTCATTTCCGCACTCCTTCCCGGGAAAAACTGTTTACATCGGGAAGGCTTCATGGTTTCGATCAAGAGCTACCAAAAAAAAAGCCGACTGGGACTGAAAACCATGAACTCGGAGTTTATTTTGATCAACACGCAACTCGAAAAAATTCATATCCTCTGATATTTTCTTTTCAACAGATTCAAGTCTCTTTCTGATTGCTTCTGACCTTACGTCCTTAATCTCATATTTTGTATATGCTAATCCATGTTTGGGAAC
The DNA here is from genome assembly GCA_029934695.1 of Desulfobacterales bacterium. Classification (GTDB taxonomy): domain Bacteria; phylum Desulfobacterota; class Desulfobacteria; order Desulfobacterales; family 4be13; genus JAOZLU01. The sequence goes on from JAOZLU010000057.1 coordinate 13,115, forward strand.
TCTGCTTCCAGTTTGATAAACTTGCTTCCATGTATGATTGGACAAAGTTTCAAGAAACGATGAAAATGCTTTTAATTCATGACTTTCCCAGTCAGAAAAACACTGCCAATCACTTTTAAAATATTTTAGTGCAACATAAGGATGCATACTATAAATGTTAGCGTGATCATTTATTTCTTTAGATACTAACCCCATAATTTTTATTTCTTTATTATTCGCTCTCACATAATTCTTAACTTCTTCTGTTACAGCCTTTTTTGGTATTGTTTTCTTGTTTTTCTTCTCATTATATTTTTTACCCATTTAACTGACCACCGTATTTATTTTTAAAATATTCCTTTATGCTTTCCTTTCTGATTATATCCGTGCAACGAGCTTCCGGTGCCAATGATCCGCGAACTTCTTTCCACGGTTGGGCCTGACAGGTCATATACTCCAAAGTTTTAGCAGACATACCACCGTATGTTTCCAATACCTGTTCCAGCACATCTGTCACATCTTCATCAAAATCAACCAATTCCCCTCCGACATTTAATGGCTCCCAGTCTGAATCTTTAAACGCCTCGAAGACTTCCCGAACAACAGGGCCATGAGCCCACGCTTCCATATTTTCAGAGAATAGTTCTCTGTCTAATAATAACTGACACCAAGCCTCTGAGAAATATAATAATTTTTGCACCTTAAGATGAGTAATCACATCCCCTGACTCTTTATCAAATTGATTGATAAACCAATTTGCAACATCGATGGCAGATGGGATTTCTCTATCCGATCCCTGAATGGAGTCGGGTTCAACATCTTGCTGATGCTCGATTTCATCAGTCGCTTCCGCCCATACAGGATCATCCTTATGGCGTCCGAATAATTCCCAAGGGGTATTGTGGCGAAGCGGACCTGATAATGTTACTGCTGAAGTTTTAAGTGATTCTTCTCGGAATTCTCTATCAAGTAACTTTGCTGAATCAACCTTGTCAATCTCTTTAGCCTGCTTCTTATCCTGAGGGATATCAAAGTTTCTCTGATACTCAATTTGATCAAATAATTCCATCCACCTGGGATCATCCCTGAATATTCCGAATGATTCCCAAGGCGTATTATTTTTCACTTTCATAGGGTCGTCTATAGGAATATTGACGGATAGCTTTTTCCTATCCGGTCCCTGATCGGATCCAAGTTCAGATATTTCTGGCTCCTGATCAGTTTCGGCAGCTTGAGATATTTCTTTAAGTCTTTCTCTGTATTCTTTAATGAACAGGTCTGCGAGATCAACCATCCCATTTTTATAAAACTGACCTGTTTCTTCGCGGACGGATATCCATTGATCTGAAACAAAATTCATGATCCCTTCCTTATTTTGTTTTCAATATTTCATTTTCAATTCGTTCCTGAACTGCCGAAGCAAATCGCTCCAATCCCTGACAGGTGATCTTTTGTGAATCATAAGGTGAGAGAATATCTTCAATCCCCTGAATTTTACCGTCAATCGTTTCAAATTCGGGATGCCTTTCAGTTTCGAGAAGCATATATAACTTTGTCTGTTTAAAAAGTGTCTGTATCCAAATCAAAGCATTGCGGGAAGTATCCCATGCGGAATAATCAATGGATTGGGAGAACGGCTTTTCAAGGGTGCGTTGTTTTATTCGCATAATGTCCTCAAGCTGTTTCATGCAAGAGAGATATTCCTCTCCGAATGAATAAGCTAAAGCCCATCCGCAAGTTTCTGTAAGGGGAACATCGGCATACTCAGAGAAATCTTTCTCTACATGCTCCAGCAGGATCGAAAACCATAGCTCCCGGATTTGCCTGAGTTCCAATTTTTTCATATTCAACAGCGGAATGAGAAGGTCATTTGTTGTGGAACCGGCCCATGCGCCCTCTAAGGGACCGCTCAGACACGCTGCAATTTCACGGAGTTCTTCCTGAGTCATCTGTTCGGGCCATAAAGTTTTCATCTCTTCAAAGACATCAAGCCTCAGTCTCTTTAATTCCTCTGTTTCCTGAAAGTTATGCTGATTTACGCTGACCCGTAACTTGAATCCCCACTCGGCCAGCGCGTGAAGACATTCTTCTTTCTCCAATTCACTGAGCAATGTCATGGCATATTTAAAATGGCTATCGTCGGACTCCAATGGCATGACCAACAAACTTTGTACGGCAATAGCCCTGCCCAATGGTATATCGCAGCGTAAAAAGCTTTTCAGCAATTTTTCATCCCCGTCCGAAAGTTCTTCTGCAACTTCGGTGACAACACATTGGAAAAGGACACCTAAAGCCTGTGTTTCAGGGTTTAAATCATTTTGGGCATCTGGTTCAGATTTTAACAGAAGCCGGACTGCATCTGAAAAGAATTCTGACAACAGTTCCGGATCAAGTTTCATCAAAAATCGGATGGACCATAGCACACTTGACAGCGCATAGTATTTTCGGATCGGATGGGTAAAATAATATCCGGCATGATCTAACACCTTGTCAAAGTCATTTTTTCGCAACAAATATAAAATCCCTCCGGTTTCCGGGGTTATCTTTACCGCTGATGTGCCAAAAGGAGGTTCTTCGAGATATGCGCCTGATAAAAATGTTCTGATTTTTTTCGCAAACTGCGTGTCCGTCAGCTTCAGAAAATCCTGCTCCCAAGTCCGTGAGTTTCTCAGTCCCTCACACAATGCGCTCCAGAGTTCTCTGAAGTCTTTTGTGTCAAGAGATTTCAGGTGATTGATGATCCGGGTGAAATAAGCCTCATCTGATTCAAAAAAGGCAGCACCGTATCGTTGAAACAGATTGGACAGAAAATGACTCTGCTCTGACAGTCTGTCCTCCTGTCGATCCCGGGGAGAGAAGATGGTCACGATTTCCCGGTCACCTTTGCTCTCGTCAAGGAGATCACTGATATAGGTTTCAAGGTCATCAAAAAGATCATCAGGAACAGGTGTCACCAAAAGCGGATGGTTCTGAGTCGCTTTCTGAATAGAATTTGATAAATGGTATCCTTTCAGAATCCGACCGGTCTGATCGGCCATCAGAATATGGCGATCATGGAACACCTGCTTCTCTTTACCCTTTTTCCGCAAATCGAACAGAGAAAAATTCGTGTAGTTTAAAAGCAGTTCCAGTTCACAGCATATCTTTTTCAATCTTCTGACCCGCTCTTGCGGGTCATTCAGTGCCTGAGTATTTGTCAGCACAATACATTCCAAACTGACGGACTCCATGCGGGCAAAGATTTCAATGCCGCTTTCGTCAAAGTAGGGGTCAAACACATATAGTTTATTCGCTTCCGGGGGTTTTGACTTATCCAGACTTTGAAGCCATTCAATAAAACTTAATCGGCCTTCGCCACACCAGCCTTTTGCAAAAAAATGTCCGCCAGAAGGTTTGGGGAACATCTGAGACGCTATTTCCCGTGCAGTACGAGCGGACGGGATCCATGGATCAAACGGATAATTATCAATCTCACCTTTGGAAGCTTCGGAAATATACTTTATCCTTTGCACCTGATCCACGCGACGTATCAGTCCGCGATCTGTTATTTTTTCAAGATGCGGGGAACCGAGCTTTCCTTCCAGTTCAATGATTCCTGCCCTGAAACCGATACGACGTATCAAAGGGGTATAATCTTCATGCCAGATTTCCCAACAACTCTGACCTTTCTCTTTTTTCCAGATTGTCAGAAGAATTTCCGAGATATCTTCTGCGGCCTCAAAGTCCGTAAGAATAGGATTATTATCTCTGATTTCAATGTTTCTGCATTGATCTGAGATAACCGCATTGTCGTTTGACAGACGGCATCTGACTAAGATTTCAGTCTCTTTTTCAAAAACACCGCCTCTGATCTCTGTCGTCACGCTGCGGCAACTGTGCTCTTTGCGGCCGTCTTCAGCATTCTCGTCAATTAAGCGGTCAGTTTTATTTGTTTTGACGGTTATGTAAGGATTGTCATTGTCATCCGCGGAGGGAAAGGCAAACCATTCAATATTTCCCATACGCCCGCTGTCTGTATCAAAAAATCTCAATCCTGTATCTCTCTGCAATTCCTCCAGGCAATACGTTATGATTTCTTTATTGTATGAAAAGAAAGGCGTTTTGTTTATGCAGAACAAAGTTCCCACAAACGCGGGATTCCGAGAGGACGGACTTGTCATGGGGCGGGCATCGGGTTTGAATTTAAAGTCACTGACTGAGTTTTTTGACGGTTGAAATATGATCGGTCGGACAGCAAATTTTTTCGCATAATCAACAAGCCTGAATCGGGTATATGCTTCTGCCACCTGGTTTATTCCAACATTTTGGCAGGCTTCTCCCAACGTCATACCTTGCAACAGCTTTTCAACGAGCAGATGAATATTGTCTGCACACTCAATAAGCGTAAGTTTTGCGACCCGGTATTTTTCTGTGCCGGACAGGAGTTTTCTCTTTTTTCCGCCATCCTTTGGGCTTGCCCATCCCTTCTGAGTCCGGGATGTGGGAATTATCCAGCCATACAACAGATGAAATTCTTGTGTCTCTCCTTTTAAAAGGTCGAGTATCCATAGTTGTAAGCAGCATGATCCGGCTTTCCCCTGAAAAACCCTGCTCAGACGTTCATCTTGACTTAAAATTTCTAATGGATAATCAGTTTGTTCTTTCATCAGCGTATTCCTCCACAGATAAGCCGTTGCGCTCAACTATGCCGTTGTCTGCTCGTTGCCGTTGCCTGCTCGTTGCCGTTGCCTGCTCATTGCCGTTGCCTGCTCGTTTCCGTTGCCTGCTCGTTGCCATTGCCTGCTCGTTTCGGACTGCCTGCTCGTTTCGGATTGGCAAATCCGAAACAGATATGCCGTTGCCTGCTCGTTGCCGTTGCCTGCTCGTTGCCATTGCCTGCTCGTTTCGGATTGGCAAATCCGAAACAGATATGGCCGAATTTATCAATCCAGCCGGGAACAAATTAGCTCCCTCTGTGACGGCTCGGATTTGGCAATCCGAGCCAAGCAGCAGGAGGGGAACAGATTAGCTCCCCCTGTGACGGCTCGGATTTGGCAATCGTTCGACGGCTCGACTGAGCTCGCCGAAGTCTGAGCTCACGCCGAAGCCGAGCCAAGCAGCAGGAGGGGAACAGATTAGCTCCCCCTGTGACGGCTCGGATTTGGCAATCGTTCGACGGCTCGACTGAGCTCGCCGAAGTCTGAGCTCACGCCGAAGCCGAGCCAAGCAGCAGGACGAAATCCTCACCATTCACCATTCACCATTCACCATTCATCATTCAAACTTTGCTGACCTTTGTCGCGCAGATTTTGAACTCAGGCTGTTTGGATCCCGGGTCAAACGCGTCTTTGGTCAGTTTGTTGATCATCAGTTTTGCATCGTACCAGGGAACGAAGACCAGCCCGGGGCGACAGACATCACTCACCTTCGCCTCAAAGGTCATCTTATCCCGCCGGGTCTCCAACAGCACCTTGTCTCCGTTGTTAATCCCCATCTTCTTCGCGTCCTGGTCATTGATTTCCACAAACGCGTAAGAAAAGGAACGCTTGAGTTCGGGAACCTTCATGGTCATAGTTCCGGTATGCCAATGATCAATGACCCGGCCGGTGGTGAGCACAAAGGGATATTCAGCATCCGGCTCCTCTGCCGCACCTTTGTACGGGCGGAACCATATCACGGCCCGTCCATCCGGCTTTCCGTAAAAATGGTACTTGTCAGGATGATCTTCGGGAATGTTCGGATCCTTGCCCCGGACATATCGGATATTCGTCCCCGGATGATCCTCTGTGGGACAGGGCCACAGTATCCCTGATTCCTTCCGCAGCCGCTCCCGGGTGATGCCCCAGAAGTTGTAAGGCGTGGGCCGTGCAACCCGGCGCCATTCATCCCATACATCAGCGGAATTTTTGTACGGAACCAGTTTCGGATCCACGCCGATCCGCTTGGCCAGATCCACGAGAATATTGACCGAAGGTCTGCACTGTCCAGGAGGCTCAATCGCCTTGGATATCAGGGAATACCGCCTTTCAGAACAGCCGAACACGCCCTCCCGCTCACACCAGAATGCAGGGGGCAGTACCACGTCCGCGTATTTCATGGTCTCCGCATCACTGAACGCTTCAATGAGGCAGATGAAATTGTCCTTCCGGGACATGGCCTTGGTGTATTTGTTGACGTTGGGCAGGGAGTGGGCCGGATTGGTGGTCAGCAGGAGCAATGCCTTGATCTTCCCCTCTCCCAGGGCGGTGAACATGGCAATGGTGTGGTAGCCCGGCTTGGGATTGATCGTATCTTTCGGAATATCCCACAGTTCCTCCATCTCATTCCTGTGTTCCTGTTTCTTGATCACGCGGCCCGCGGGGAGCAGATGAGACAGGCCCCCTGTATCCCGCACCCCGCCGCAGGCATTTGGCTGGCCTGTCAGAGAGAAAGGGGTCGCACCCGGTTTTCCGATGTGCCCGGTCAGAAGATGCAGGTTGCTGGTGAGATTATTCGCCCATACTCCCCGGATACGCTGATTCAGCCCCATGCACCACATGGACATGGTAGCGGAAGATTCGGCAAAGATTTTTGCGATCTTCACAATGGTCTCAGCAGGTACACCGGACAGTTTCTCCACCTTTTCCGGCGTGTAATCTTCCAGAAACTTCTTGTATCCCTCGAAGTCGCTCTTTGTCTTGTCATTGCCCATAAAGGTGACATATTTGGAATGGAAGCGATAGTCATCCAGTTCCTCCTTTATGATCACATACGCCATGCTGTTCAGGATGGCCAGGTCCGTGCCTGGCCTGAAACTGACATGGACATCGGCAATCCGGGCTGTGTTGGTTTTACGCGGGTCAACCACGATCACCTTGACATTCGGATTTGCCTCTTTGCGGGCAGCGATCTTTTTGAACAGCACCGGATGGCACTCGGAGGTGTTGGTTCCGATGAGGAAAAAGCAGGTGGCATTTTCAATGTCGTCGAAAGAGCCGCACGGTTCGTCCTTGCCAAAGGTTGTCACATAGCCGCCCACTGCCGAGGCCATACACAACCGGGGATTCCCATCAACATTGTTGCTTTTAAGCCCGGCCTTGAAAATTTTGCTGGCGAGATAGGTCTCCTCTGTCAATGCCTGGCCAGACCCGTAGTAGGCAACAGATTCGGGTCCGTGCTTGTCAATGGCCTCTCTGAATTTGGAAGCGGTCAGGTCAAGGGCCTCGTCCCAGGTCGCGGGAACCAGTTTGCCGTCCTTGCGGATCAGCGGTTCTGTAACCCGCTCTTTGGCATAGATGATAGGCGGCATCAGCGCGCCTTTCAGGCAGAGGAACCCTTGGTTATGATTGTTCGGATCCCCTTTGACCGTAATCACTTTTCCGTCTTTCACACCCACCATCACGCCGCAGCCTGTGCCGCAAAACCTGCAGACTCCCTTGACCCACTGATCCACCTTCTGCCCCTTTGCCTCGGCAGGAGAAAACGCCCCCCCGATCGCCATCATCGCAGACGCGGCAGCAGTAGATTTAAGAAATTCTCGTCTGGTAACATCCATAGTTCATACTCCTTTCGGAAACTGGATGTTCGATGCTGGACGTTCAAACATCAAACATCAAACATCAAACATCAAACATCAAACATCAAACATCAAA
>JAOZLU010000480.1:0-1318 GCA_029934695.1 Desulfobacterales bacterium
GAAAAATAAAAAGCAGAAGTAAAAGCGGAAAAATGTGTCTGATGTTCATTTCAGGTCTTTATGTCATATTAGTGAATTAGTAGCAGATCGAAAACTTTTCATCCTGCCGTGAACTAGTTCTCGGCTCGGGAAGCTTCCGAATATTCAGAAGTTTTCGATCTGCTGATTAGTGATTTCGGGTTCCGGACACTGGGCCTTACCAGAATCGGGGACCAATAATTTCAACTCATATATATATAGCCGTTGGAGAACAAAATCAAGGGAATATTTGCAGTGATTGTCCTTTGTGCCTTTGTGTGAGATACCGCTCCGAAATTGCAGACTCCCCTAAATCCGTTATAATCAGTCAATTTTTAATATCCAGTATGCCATATAAAAATATTTGTGACAGCGATAATGGTTTTCCCCTGGTCTTTAAATGTCCGCAACAGGGTTTCATAAAAGTATTGGCGGAAATGGGGATCCTGTTCAGCCGCCCATTCATCAAAAATAAAGATAGGTTTATCTTCAAGGACAGCGGTCACCGGGTTCTCAGCCCCCCGATTTTCCGGACCTCTTTTTTCGCTTCCTCGGCAAGGGAGGTGCCGGGAGCAAGTTCAATCACCCGCTGATAGGTGTGAATGGCCTTTTTATAACTGTGCGACAGAGCGTAAGCTTCGGCCAGAAAAAAATAATTTGCTCCGAATTTCGGAGCATTTTTCACTGCTTTTTCAAGCGTGGTAACGGCTTCCGGAATTTTTCCCATGGCAATATATGTCCGGCCAAGGCCCAACAATGCAGTGATAAAATCAGGCTGAAGTTTGAGACTCTGCCGATAATACTTTTCCGCAAGCTCATATTCTCTTTTATTGTAATAAGCCAGCCCCAGATTGGAAAGGGGATAATGAGGCGTGGCATAGAGAATATCCTCGGAAACCTTTTTAAAGCTGGCAATAGCGGCATCCCAGTCATTTTTTGTAATATAGGCCAATCCCAGGTTATTTCTGGCCGGGGCATAATCAGAGTTTAATTCCACCGCTTTTTTGAAATGTTCAATGGCAATGTCCGGCTTTTCTTTTGCCATATAGGCAATGCCCAGATCATTCTGAAGATACGGATCTTCCGCATAAAGCGTCTCAGCTTTAAGAAATTCTTTCAGGGCGGATGTATAATCCCCCTGCCCGTAATAGGCTTCTCCCAAGTTCCGTGATGCCGCGGCCTGTTTTTTCACTATCTCCAGATTTGGCGAACATGCAACCACGCAAATCAGGAACACTGTCATCATTCCCCAAAAAGACTGTTTCTTTCTCATGTTTAATTTTCCTTAAAATTGAAACCC
>JAOZLU010000480.1:1418-5384 GCA_029934695.1 Desulfobacterales bacterium
TGCCTGAGTCCCTGTTTCCACCTGGGGCAGCGCAGGGTCTATGTCTTTGCCGGTATCACCTTTAAGGATGTTTCGTATAAATGCCTTTCTCGAAGGGCCGATGAGAATCGGAACATCAAAGCTTTCAAATTCATGCAGATGCTGAATCAGGGAAAGATTATGCCCGACTGTCTTGCCAAAACCGATTCCCGGATCAATAATCAGCTTTGACCTTGAAATGCCGCTTTTCTCAGCCCTGCGGATTGCATCTTCAAAAAAGGTGCTGATTTCCCCGATAATATCATCGTATTCAGGGGAAACCTGCATGGTTTTGGGTGTCCCTCTGATGTGCATCAGGATTACCGGCGTGTTGTATTCCGCGGCAACTGCCCCCATGTCAGGATCAAATTGCAGGGAACTGATATCGTTTATAATGGAAGCCCCTGCTTCAATGGCCTGTCTGGCGATGCCCGCCTTTGTGGTGTCAATGGAAATGGGAATTGGAATGCGCGGGGCAAGTTTCTCAATGACAGGCAGCACACGCCGGGCCTCTTCTTCAAGAGATACCTCTTCGGAAAAAGGACGTGAGGATTCTCCGCCGATATCGATGATGTCGGCTCCGTCTTCAACCATTTTTTCGGCCTGAGCCATCGCATCCTCGTACCTGAAAAATTTTCCCCCGTCTGAAAATGAATCCGGGGTGACATTCAGAATGCCCATGATACAGGTGTGTCTGCCGAGTTCAAGAGTGTGGTCGGCATAGGAAATTTTGTATGTTTTCATAATAGTCACGGTTGTCAGTGGTCAGTTATCGCACTGTAATTTTGGTTTACGTTAAACGGCGGATGCTGCTGAGACCCATTCATCATGAAGATGTTCCGAAATTTCTGGGATTAAAGTCCTCTCTGTTCAGAATATGAGTCATGCCCCGCCGACTTTTATCACAGACAGCGGCTTTTACAATGACGGAGCCTGGGAACGAGCAGCGTTAAAGGTTAAAGGGTGAGGAAAGAGTTGATGGGTTACGAGTTAAGGGTTGATGGTTAAGGCCAGTCATACTCCATTATGAGTAAAAATTTTCAAGTTTCGCATCCACAGGCAACTGGATATTTTATGGTTTGGGGAACTTAATCGCCTTTCTGAACAAGATTGAATATGAGGGTCTCCACATCCTCCTGAAAATCCTCTCCGCACTCCAAAGCAATTTCATTTTCCTCGTCATAAATCCAGTTTATGGTAATTTTTCTGCCTTTACGGGCATCTTCTTCCAGTATATCGAAAAAATCTGCCAGTGTCTGTGAGGAACTGCTGTTGAAATAGCGAAGTTCAACATTGAAAATAATCTCCCTGTTTTTTTTCAGATTGCCGAGATAGATTTTCATCCAGACAAAAACAGGGGCATAAAGCTCCGTCGTGTTTTCCGGATAAGAATCTCCTTTTATATCAAATATATTGTTTTTGCTGTCAAAACAGAGGCCCGGAACGTACTTTTCCGCCCTGATATTCAAATCATCCATCCCTGTTCTCCTGTCATATAACTGTTTTTATTGAAAAAAAGTAGAAATCGCCGTCAGCCTTTCTGAAATCGAAGGCAATGGGCCTGCCCGCTTTTCTTGCCACCTCAATGAATCCCAGACCTGCCCCTTTGCTTCTTGCATCCGGTTTTTTTCTGCGCTGTTCTTTGTAATATTTTCTGAGTTCGTCCTGGCTCATGTCCTGCAGCACAATATATTAGAAAACAATCTTAAGTACCTGTGCAAAAGTTTTGTAACATTTTTATGGGGTTTAATTCTGAATTTTCAGAGTGTTACCTCTTCAAAATTATTGGTCAGGTACTTAAAAATGTGTTAAGCCTAACTCCCCCGGTGACATGGCCGGGTCCCGTATATCAAGGGACTTTCCGTTTTCATCCGTAAAATCCATGTCCGTTGTCCTGATTCCCTTGATCAGACAGTTTCCTGTCCGATCAGCCTGTCGGTCATATGTTCCATGAGGACCGGCTGTATGGTGAAGCACTTTCCCCGTTTCTCAATGGGCAGTCCTCGCAGAAGGAAGTGGAGGGCCGAGGGAAGCTCTTTTCTGGACAGAGGGGAGAGAATGTCCTCCTTCAACTCCGGATATGAGACCGGCTCACGATTGACCGCCAGCCAATGCATGATCTCCCTTTCCGCATCCGACATGCGGTCAAAATGCCAGTCCAGCAGGTCTTTCAGGTCGCTGAACATCTGTCCCCGGTTTCCCAGAAATTCGGAGATGCTATGAAACTTTGCTTGAGAACCCAAGCCAGTCATTCCTGGCAAAATCGGAAGGTTCGGAGGGACTTTCTGATTTTGAGCCGGAATCCACTGCCCATCAGGAGGGGTCAAAAAACTTTTTGATCTGCTGAGTTCACATTTGTAAAGCTTACACTTATGAAAGCATGAAACTCAATGATCAGGTTTTCTGACCCGGATCGGGAGACCAATGGGTTCCTGCCTTCGCAGGAATGACACCGAAAAAACTTGATTGTCAAGTGAAAGTGGACGTTGCCAACAATTGGCAACCCTCTGATTCATTGTTGGTTTGTGACACCCTCACTTTGCGGGAATGATTTCTCAATTTCCCCTCATTTTGATAGGCATTTTTCTCAATTTTCCATCATTTTGATGGTTGCGCCTCTTTGAGTTGTATGAGAGTCTTATGAAAATGAATGTCAACCGAGTGCATAAAAAGTGAGTTTGTCAACAACTGCAAATCAAAGTCTATCAACCTGAAAAATCCTTTATATTTTATTTCAAGTTGTTTGACAACAAAAAAATATCTGAGGCCCAAGCAAAAAAACAGATGGCCGAATGATCGGGAAAGTCTGGCCTCAGATTTCTTTCAGTTTGTTTGTGCTCGATGATCAAGTTTTTCATGTCATTCCCGATAAAGCAGGAATCCATGGTCCCTGATCTCCAGATTCCTGCCTTCAGTCTTTTCAGGCGAAGCAGGTCAGAAAACTTGATGATTGAGTTGTAAGGAAAAGGCTTTTCTTGCATATAAGGCTATCAAAGCGGCTGTCAACAGAATTGACAAAGTTGTTGTCCGTGGGAACAGGACAGAATCAGTTGTCAAAAAAAGTCAGATTTCTGTCACATTTTTGAGATTCAATCAACTAAGCCATCAAAATGGTCAACCGGAAAAATCAGGATTGAACACTAATAATAAGGATGGCAACATGGCCAGAATCGCCAAATCTCATCGCATTTTTCATTCATCACGGATGGAAATTTCCTTGATGATGAAACTTTTTTGTCACATCGTTGTAATCCGTTCAACCAACAGATCGCCGGCAGGATTCGGTGATCTCAACGGCGATGATGTGGTGGATGACACTGATGTCAGCATGATTTCTTCTCGCTGGAATGTCTGTGAAGGCGATGAGGATTATGATAAGTTCTTCGACTTTGACGAAGACAGGTGTGTCACAGTCATTGATATTATGAAGATTGTGAACAGCCGTTAGTGTTCTCTGATGCTCAGAAATGCTCCCTCTGATCATTAAACCGGTCGGAGAGAGCATTTCGCATCATCACGATTCAATTTACTTTATACCCCCTGTCATTCCTGTGAAAGCAGGGATTGCAAGAAGCGGATTCCTGATCTCGCAGGAATGACATAAAATAACAACTGATTATAACGGATTTAGAGGAACCCTCTCAGCGTACTTTGCGGTCAGGGCAGGTTTTTACCACAAAGGTTCCGCAAAGGACGCAGAGGACTGATTTATCTTGGTGTCCTTTGCGGTTAAGCAAGGTTTTCGCAGAGGTTCCGCACAGGACTAATTTGTCTCAGAGGGTGTACTTTTCAAACACCTTCTGAGAAAGACCACCCCATTTCAATACATGAGAAAGGAGTCAAAAATGATAGCGACAAAAAGCCGAGTCTATATATTTTCTTCACTTACCGTATTTCGGCACTGGTTCAGTTCAATGGGATTTTTTAAGAAAATCAGCCCATATACCG
>JAOZLU010000058.1:0-2695 GCA_029934695.1 Desulfobacterales bacterium
CTTAAGTTTACACTTATGATTGAATTTATTATTTATAAAGAAAATTAAAAATCGAAAAATATTGATGGATTAATATATTAAGTTAAAATAAATAACAACTCATTATAAAGTTTGACAAAAATATACTTTACTTTTTTCCGGAGTCAGTGTTATAGAGTGGTGATTTTGGGAATGATTATTCATTTTATCATTCAAAAAGTTTCGCAAAATGACTGGAACAATATCAGCAGATTGGAAAGTTAAAAAATCCGGGCCGGACGTAAGGGGGGGATTTCATGTTACAATCCGGTCAGGAAAACACCGCCTGCAAAGGGAAATTTTTTGATAGTGAAAAGTGGAATAAAATTTGAAGGAGTGCAAAAATAGAGCGGTTTTTTTGCACGGGCAGATTATTTTTTGCAATTCCCCAAGTTCTCATAATCTTCTGAAATTACTGACACCTGTATTTTCCAGATCACTGATTCCCACTGAATAATTTCAGCACGTTGTGGGGTTGTTTTGGACTTTTCACTGTCAAAAAAATAAGCTTTAATTATAAAATACAACAAGTTGAACAGGAATGTAATCAGGATATCCCTGATTTTAAGCTCCGAAATTCCTGATTTTAAGCTCCAAAATTCCTGAATTTGATAAAGCCGCAAGCTATGACGGGGAATAACATATTGTGAAAAAAGTTTTAACTTTGTACTGTATTTTGATAACAATATTTTGTATGAGCAGCTTTTCCAGAGCAGAGGTTCTGGGTGGTACTGAAGATCGTGACAGAGACGGGATGCCTGACTGGTGGGAAACTCGCGTCGGATCAGACCCTGCAAGAGATGATTCTCAGGAGGATCCCGACGGAGATGGTCTGATCAACATTGATGAATTCAGATACGGTGCTCATCCTTTTTATGAAGATACAGACGAAGATGGTCTGGATGACGGGGAGGAAGTGCATATCCATAAGACAAACCCGGTCATCGCTGACACAGACGGCGGAGGCAGATTCGATGGCGATGAGGTGGCCGATGGCAGAGATCCCCTCAGCCCGGATGATGATGATTCTGCGTTTGTCACTGTGTCAATTCCTTTGCATCCGGGCTGGAATCTCATCTCGCTTCCCATTGAACCGTCTGTCACTTCCATTGCCGAAGTTTTGGAGCCTATTTTCGATTCTTATTCTGTTATATGGAGCTATCAGGAGACAAAATGGTTAATGTATGACGCGGCCAATCCAAGACTCAGCGATTTAAGTCGCCTGGAAGCGGGATGGGGATACTGGGTAAATATGAAAAATGCTGCAACCCTGCCTGTTCTGGGCTCAGTAATTTCCCATCCGATCCCTCTTGAAAACGGCTGGAATCTGGTGGGGTATAATTCCCAGCATTCCCAGAATGTTACCAGCGCATTGTCCTCGCTTAACGGAAAATATGTTTCTGTATGGACGTTTGTTGATGGCGGATGGAAAGTTTATGATCCTGAGAATCCGAAATTCAGCGATCTGATGACCTTGGACCCGGATTATGGATACTGGATCAATGCCCGTGAAGCGTGCGCCTGGGGGTTGCCATAAGAATTGTGAATGGTGAATGATGAATTGTGAATGATGAATTGTGAATGGTGAATGGTTCATTTATAATTCATAATTCACAATTCAATTAGAGAGGTTTGATTTATGATGAAAAAATGTTTTATTACAGCGGTTATGCTCATCCTGTTTTTTCTGTCCTCATCAGCTTGGGCCCAGATACCTCGTCCTGCAAGGATCGGGGGGACTCTGACAGTAGATGACATACAGATAACAAAGGAAAATGGTGCAAGTTACACCTTTGCTGTAACCAGGCCGGATGGCAGTTCTTTTATTCCCTCAGCCGAGGACGCCGATGGCATTGATGATAATGATCTGTACCGGATAGATATTCCGATCTATGATGTAAATGAGCAGCCAGGCGGGGCAAGGAAGGATGATCCCGCTATAATACATGTATATGAGGATGGCTCGGAACTTATCCTCACATCACCGGCAGGCGGGATGCTGACCGTAGGAGATAGCGGTTCTCTTAAAGAAATTAATCTTTTTGCAGCAGGGACAAACCAGCCGCCGGTAGCAGACGCAGGCCCGGACCAGACGGTCAGCGGCGGAGACACGGTGATTCTGGACGGGACCGGTTCCTCAGACCCGGACCCAGGTGATATAATAACATACAGATGGAGACAGATTGAGGGTATTCGGGTGACGTTTGTGGATGATACAGCGGCGCATCCCACTTTTGTCGCTCCGGAAGTTTCTCCGACTGGCGAATCCCTGATATTTGAACTGGTGGTGACAGACAGCGGCGATCTCACAGGTGCAGATCAGGTGACAATAACTGTTGTCGCTGGAAACAAACCGCCGACCGCGGATGCGGGCCAAGATCAGACAGTAACAGAAGGAGAAGTTGTGACATTGGATGCATCAGGCTCTGCTGATCCTGATGACGGCATCGCATCTTATTCGTGGCGTCAGACCGGCGGAACCGGCGTATTGCTTTCTGATGATACAACGGCACAGCCTGGGTTCACTGCCCCGGAGGTCGGTGTGACCGGCGAATCGCTGATATTTGAACTGACCGTAACAGATGCCGGCGGGCTGACAGCCACTGACAGTGTGACCATAACTGTCACCTCTGTCAACCAGCCCCCTGTGGCGGACGCGGGCCCGGATCAGACGGTG
>JAOZLU010000058.1:2795-8676 GCA_029934695.1 Desulfobacterales bacterium
TGTCACCTCTGTCAACCAGCCCCCTGTGGCGGACGCGGGCCCGGATCAGACGGTGCGGGAAGGAGAAACCGTGACATTGGACGGGTCCGGCTCCGGCGATCCTGATGACGGCATCGCATCTTTTTCCTGGCGTCAGACCGGCGGAACCGGCGTATTGCTTTCTGATGATACAACGGCACAGCCTGGGTTCACTGCCCCGGAGGTCGGTGTGACCGGCGAATCGCTGATATTTGAACTGACCGTAACAGATGCCGGCGGGCTGACAGCCACTGACAGTGTGACCATAACTGTCACCTCTGTCAACCAGCCCCCTGTGGCGGACGCGGGCCCGGATCAGACGGTGACGGAAGGAGACAGCGTTGTTCTGGACGGGACCGGGTCTGATGATCCTGATGACGGGATAGCGTCTTATTTATGGCGTCAGATTGGAGGAACATTCGTGGCCCTGTCAAACCCGGAGATGAGTCAGTTGACATTTATTGCCCCGGAGGTCGGTCCGGATGGAGAAGCACTTATATTTGAACTGGAAACAGAGGATACCCGGGGACTCCGGGATACAGACAGCGTGACAGTGAACGTCATATCTGTGAACCGGCCCCCTGTCGCGGACGCGGGACCGAATCAGATCGTAAACGAAATGGACCTCGTGATGTTGGACGGCTCAAATTCCAGCGATCCCGATGACGCCATCGTATCTTATTCATGGCGTCAGATCAGCGGAACCCTGGTGCAGCTTTCCGATGAATCCGCGGTCCAGCCGACATTCATCGCGCCCCAAGTCGGTCTGAACGGTGAATCCCTCACTTTTGAACTGGAAGTAAACGACAGCGGAGAACTCTTGGACACGGACCGCGTGACAATAAATATTACCTCTGCAAACCGCCCCCCGAGGGCCGATGCCGGTCCGGATCAGACGGTAAGACAGGGCGAAACCGTAACGCTGGACGGGTCAAATTCCAGTGATCCTGACAACGATATCGCATCGTATTCGTGGCGTCAGATCAGCGGAATTCCAGTGTCTTTATCATACAATTCAGCAATGCAGCCCGTATTCACCGCACCGGAGGCGGGTCCGAACGGCGAATCGCTGACCTTTGAACTGGAAGTGAGAGACAGTTGGCTTCAGGACTCTGACCGCGTGACGATAAATATCACGTCTGAAAACCGTCCCCCGGTGGCTGATGCCGGCCCGGATCAGACTGTAAAAGAGGGGTGCATCGTGACATTGAGCGGCTCAAACTCCAGTGATCCTGAGAACAGAACCCTGTCGTATTTATGGCGGCAGATTGACGGGCCTGGGATGACGCTTTCCAATACAAAGACCGCACAGCCCAGCTTCACCGCCCCGGATGTGGGTCCGGATGGAAAATCGCTTACCTTCGAGCTGAAAGTGACGGACAGCGGAGGCCTGCAAGCCACGGACAGCGTGACCCTGAATGTCACCTATATCAATCAGCCGCCCACAGCCGATGCGGGGCTTGTCCAGACGGTAAACGAGGGAGACCTTGTCACACTGGACGGCTCGAACTCTGCTGATCCGGATGACGTAACTGTGTCCTGTTTGTGGAATCAGGTCAGCGGCGCGGGCGTGACGCTTTCCGACACAACAGCGGAACAGCCGACATTCACCGCTCCGGAGGTCAGTCCGGGCAGCGAGGCACTCACATTCAGGCTCACCGTGACAGACAGCGGCGGGTTAAAGGATACGGACCGCGTGACAGTGAATATTACCACCTCTGCAAACCAGATGCCGAGAGCCGATGCAGGTGGTCATCAGACAGTGCAGGAGGGGAGTGTGGTGATTCTGGACGGTTCAGGCTCATCAGATCCGGATGATGGGATCGCGTCTTATTTGTGGAACCAGACCGGTGGCAGTGCGGTGACGCTTTCATACACCGCGGATGCTCGGGCGGCTTATGTCACGCCTCCTGTGGGTGCGGAAGGAATGACCCTGATATTTGAACTGACAGTCACAGATCACGGCGGCCTTCAGGATGCAGATGAAGCCCGTATAACCGTCAATGATAACGGCATTACGAATTTCCCGGAGGATGTGATCACTTTCAAAACCGCGACAGGCCGGGAATTGGGCATAAAAAGCAATGTGGGAAATATAACGGGATTAACCCCTGTCAGTTCTGATACCATTGCTGATACAGCCAACAGGCCGGAAAACCTGATTTACGGGCTGACGGATCTGGAAATTAAGATGAACAGGCTTGGCGATGTCGCGGCTGTCACCTTTTATCTGCCTGCTCCTGCGCCCCAGAAATATAAATTGTACGCGTACAGTCCGGCTTATGGATGGTCTGATCTTAGTGATAAAACAGAGATCGGCGAAGACAGAAATCAGATCGTTCTGACCCTGACGGACGGAGGAACAGGTGATGATGACGGTATTGCAAACAGGGTGATAAAAGGGCACTTCGGCATAGCGGCTGTCTCCGAGTCTTCGGACCCCACGCCGGCCCCTGCCAGCAACAGGGCCGGAGACACCAACGGCTGCTTTGTCTCAGCCGCGGCCGATGATTTATCCTCTTGTGTTTTATATGCCGTATGCTGTATTTTGTGTTTTGCGGCGATTGCCTTGCGAATCCCAGACAGACTCGAACCCCAGGCAGGCTCGCGGGGGATTGGCAAATCCCCCGTCATTCACGGCTCAGCTTGGATCTGCCAATCCGACCCGAGCAACCTTAAACACTTAACCTGTAATGGAGAATTATGAACAAAAAATTTAAACTCATTATGTTGACGATGTTTTCTGTATTTTTGTTGTTCGCAGCGGCTGCAACCGCGACGCAGATAAAACTCCTTGCCGATGACGGTGCCAGAGGGCATGAATTTGGTCAGGCAGTCTCCGTTTCCGGCAATTATGCCATTGTCGGTGCTTATAAGAATAATGAAAGGGGCACCGATTCAGGATCAGCCTATATTTTCAGATATGACGGAGCCAATTGGATTCAGGAAGCCAAATTGAAAGCAGATGACCAGGTGAGCCATGATTACTTTGGGTATTCTGTCTCCATTTCTGAGCAGGACTCAGAATGTTACGCTGTTGTGGGGGCTTTCAACAATCATGGGAATTCCTTTGGAACAGGTTCGGCTTATGTTTTCAGACGCGACGGAACGGAGTGGATTCAGGAAGCCAAACTGACTGCCGGAGATGGTTCAAGAAATGATTATTTTGGCTATTCTGTCTCCATTTCCGGAAGTGATGTGATTGTCGGTGCTTACAGGGATGATGACAGCGGAGATGAATCTGGATCAGCCTGCATGTTTAAACGCAACGGGACCACTTGGACGGAACAGTCAAAACTGACTCCGGACGACGGCGCAGCAGGCGACAATTTCGGAAGGTCTGTCTCGGTTTCCGGTGATTACGCCGTTGTAGGCGCTATTTATGACGATGACAGGGGGAGTAATTCAGGCACAGCTTATGTTTTTAAACGTAACGGAGATGCCTGGATTCAGCAGACAAAACTGACCTCCGATGACGGCGAGAAAGACGATTTTTTCGGTTTTTCTGTTTCTGTTTCCGGCGATTATGTGATTGTGGGTGCGGATGCGGATGATGACAAAGGGGGAAACTCAGGCTCGGCATACATCTTCAAACGAGACGGATCTCAATGGACTCAGGAGGCCAAACTGACTGCCAGTGACGGAGCCTCAGGGGATTTTCTGGGCCGATCTGTTTCCATTTCCGGCGATTATGTGATTGTGGGTGCGGATGCGGATGATGACAAAGGGGGGAACTCAGGTTCAGCCTACATTTTCAGACGTGACGGATCTGCATGGATCCAGGAAACCAAGCTGACGGCCGGCGACGGGTCTGCCGAAGACAATTTTGGGTGGTCTGTTTCCGTTTTTGCAAAATCTCCGGGTTATTATGCGATTACAGGCGCGAACACGGATGATGATAATGGGAACGCTTCCGGCTCGGCCTATATTTATGACAGCTTCTCGGACGGAAATTCTTCGCCAAATATTTTGATTGATCCTGATTCGCTGAGGATCAGGAAATTTCAATATGAACAGGCCAAAACCCGGAAATCAGAAACGGAACTGTCAGGTATGCCTAACACCTCATCCCCCGTCCATCGAGAGGAAGCTGACGAGGAATGTGCAAAGGGACTTATCATCCCCGAGGATGTCCAAAGATTCTGGCGGACCTATACGCCGCCCCCGCGTAAGCCGTCAGCTTCAGGAAGCCTGAAACCCTCCGTTGACTGGAGCGAATATGACAGCCCGGTAAGATCACAAAAGAGCTGCGGTTCATGCTGGGCCTTTGCCGCCATAGCACTTGTTGAGAATCTTGGAAATCAGGCGAATCTTCTGGCAGAGCAGGACCTTTCGGAACAGGAGCTTGTTTCCTGCTCTGTCGGCGACTGCAACGGGGGATGGTACTGGGATGCGTTGAATTATATTCGGAAAACCGGAATTGCTCCGGAATCCTGCTATACATACAAGTCTGAGAGCGGAGACTGCTCAGAAAAATGCGTCAGCCCTGATTTTCTGCAAAAAATAAATGAATTCACGCCCTCTCCCGGTTTATGGGGAGAAAACCATACGGTGGATGATCTCAGAGAAGCCCTCCAGACCGGGCCGCTCTCTGTCGCTATGAGAGTTCCGGATGACGGCAGTTTCAGTGGAAGCGGTTATACCGGCGGTGTCTATGATTATGACGGAGATTTCATCCGCTGGGATGGGAACGGACATGCGGTTCTGCTTGTGGGATATGATGACGCAGAGCAGTCTTTTAAAGTAAAAAACAGTTGGGGAGCTTCCTGGGGAGAAAACGGCTATTTTCGTATTGCTTATGATGACGTTACGGATGATGTGAAATTTGGCAGCTACGCGTGCAAGGCGTCAGGGGTTTACATAGAGCAGGAGAATGCCATGTTTACGATCACGAATTCAGGCGCAGGCGAGCTGATCATTTATAATATATCGGATAATAAATCCTGGCTGACGGTTTCTCCGGAAACGGTTTTGCCAATTCCTGCCGGCGGACACCAAGTGATGACCGTATCTGTGACAGACTGGAATGCTGTGTCACTCGTGGGGGAAACGGGAATTATAACGCTCTCTTCCAATGATCCTGACGAGTCTTCTGTCTTTGTGGAGGTAAATGCATCGCCGTCTTCGACCCAGTTCTCAATGCCGGTTTTACAGGTTTCACCGCCTTTCAGGGAAGTTTATGAGGCTGCCGGAACATTCCGCGTTGATATTTCCAACGCAGGCAAAGGTACCATGGATTGGACAGTGGAAACAGATGAATATTGGCTGGTGATTGAGAATGAAAGTTTTGGAACAGATGACGGCTCGGTGACTGTCAATTATGAGGCCAATGGCGGCCCTCCGAGAACAGGCATCATTACAGTCGAAGCTGCCACTGCGGGAAACAGTCCCCAGATGCTTGAAATAAGACAGTCAGGGATACCGCTGACCGTTGATATTGACGACAGCGGAAGTGCTGACCTTGTCGATGCCATACTGGCGTTGAAGGTGGCGGCGGGTACAGAAGTTGCTCATGGAATGATTCGGTCAGACTTTGCCGCATCAGACGCGGATGTGGGCGGGGATGGTAAAATCGGTCTGGAAGAGGCCATTCGTATCCTGAACTATCTTTCAAAGGCAAGATGATGAAATAAAGAAACCCGATTTTTTTCTCGAAAAGGATGAATCGTCCCATTCAGAAAAAGCCGGGTTTCTCCATCATTTCCCCCGGGAAAAGCCTCTTTCATCCTTCTCCATTCCCGGCATGAGCGGAGATCAGAAGGATTGGGATCGAAAGTGGCATTTCCAATGTTTCATCATTTTCATCAAGCTTGAATCTCATGCGGCAATTTCATCTTTCATCCTTTCTCGTTCATCCTTTCTC